>DATCWR010000223.1:0-5562 GCA_036566245.1 Mycobacteriales bacterium
GACGGGCTGTCCGGTGGGCGCAGGTGTGAGATCCGGGTCGCCGACTGTTGACAGGCCGTGTTCGCCTTGGTCACGAAACCGGCCCTGCTGGTACCGAGCCCGCAGCCGGTCAGCAGCGGCAGGATCAACAGGGCCAGCGCGGACAACGGGAGGCACCGGTGACCAGATGGAACGTGCCTCATGGTTTCCGTCTCCCGTGGTCGGTGGTTCAGCTGATGTCCCGGCCAAGGGTAAGGAACGAACCGAGCAGGGCAAGTCCCAACGCCCAGACGGCCAGAACGAGTGTCGCCTGTCCCGAGCCGAGCAGGTCGCCACCGGCGAGAGAGGTACCTCCGTCCAGCAACAGCCCGCGCGCGGCTCCACCGGGCAGGTAGGGATAGGCGTCCCGTACGTGCCGGATGGTGAGCAGGATGTTCTCCACCATGAGCAGGTAGAGGACCACGGTGACCACCGCGGCCACCTGGTTGCGGAGCAGGGTGCCGATTCCGATCCCCAGGACTCCGAACAACCCGCAGACCAGCACCGAGCCCCACATCGCGTGCATGACGGTCGGATCCGACAGCGACACGCTGATGTCCTGACCGGCCAGCAGCACCGCACCGGTACCGGCGAGCACGAACACGAAGATCGCGCCCAGCAGGGCACCGAAGAGCAGATGGACGAGCAGCTTGGCCGCCACCGCGACCGGCCGGTGCGGGGTGGACAGTACCGTCGGGGTGATGGTCTGGTGTCGGAACTCCCCGGTGATTCCGATGATCCCCGTGATCACCGACACCAGGTAGGCGATCGGAGAGAGGTTGACGGTGAACGCCACCACCTCCGCCTCCGGGTCACTCACCGAGGAGGGGTCGACCGCGGTGGTGATGATCAGTGCGACCAGCGACCCGGTGATGGCCACGACAACCAGGATGAGCCACAACCACAGCCTGGTGGTGAACAGCTTGGTGAACTCCGCGCGCAGTGCCCTCATCGGACACCTCCGCCGGGTTGGGCGGGAACCCAGGGCTGTCCCGTCCCGGGTTGACCCATGGTGGGCTGTGCCGTCGCCGGGGTGATCGGTCCGGCACCCGACGGTCTCCAGCCCGGTGGCCCCCAGCCGGGCGCGACCGGCGGTGTCATGTCGGGCCCGGGTGGCACCTGTGGTCCGACGGGGGCACTGGTGAGCCGGATGAAGACCTGTTCCAGGTCCGGCCGCTCGGTACGCAACTCGTGCACCTCGACGCCGGCGACGAACGCGTGGTGGCCCACCGTGGCGGCATCAAGGCCGGCCACCCGCAGTTCGGTCGGTCCGGTCCGGACGCACCGGGCACCGGCCTCGTGCAGTGCGGCGGCCAACGCCTCCGCGCCGGGGCTGTGTACCACCACGGTCTGACCGTGGCCCGCGGTCAGCTCGGCCAGGGCGCCCTGCCAGACCAGCCGGCCCCGGGCCACGATGACTACCCGGTCCACGGTCTGTTCCACCTCGGAGAGCACGTGACTGGACACCAGCACGGTGCGGCCCTGGCTGGCCAGGAGGCGTAGGAACCCGCGCAGCCAGGCGATGCCCTCGGGATCCAGCCCGTTGGCCGGTTCGTCCAGGATGAGCACCCTGGGGTCGCCGAGCAGCGCGGTGGCCAGTGAGAGTCGCTGCCGCATACCCAGCGAGTACTCCCTGACCCTGCGCCGGGCCGCACCGGACAGTCCCACCGCGGTCAGTACCTCGTCGGCACGGCGGGACGGGACGCCGGCGGCCGCGCAGTACACCCGGATGTGGTTACGGCCGCTGCGGCTGGGATGGAAGCTGGCGGCCTCCAGGGCCGCGCCGACGGTACGCAGTGGGTCGCCCAGGTCGGCGTAGCGCTGTCCGCCGATGGTGGCCTGGCCGCCGCTCGGCCGGACCAGGCCCAACAGCATGCGCAGGGTGGTGGTCTTGCCGGCACCGTTCGGACCGAGGAAGCCGGTCACCGAGCCGGGCTCGACGGTGAAGCTGAGGCTGTCCACGGCCCGTAGGGCACCGAAGTTCTTGGTAAGACCGTGAACGACTATCCGGCCGGCATCGGCGTGCATCGGATGGGGTCCTTCTTCCCGGTGGAGGCGGCAGTGTGGTGCGTCCTGGATTGGACGCCACCGCTGCCGCCAACGGTTCCGGGAAGAGAACCGGGGCGGTGGGCCACCCACGCAGCCCACCGCCCCGATCCGGCAACCGCCGGGTCTCACCCCATGGTCAGGGAACGTCGCGCCGGACGGTCAGGACCGTCCCGAGTATCACGAACAGCAGGCCCCAGCCGACCAGGACCATGCCGCCGGCCCACGGATCGAGTAGTTCCACCGGGCCACCCTGCGCGTTGGACTGGGTCAACGCCTCGTTGGCGCCACCGGGGAGGAACCTGTAGGCGTCCCTGACGTAGGGGATCACCCGGACCAGCGGTTCGAACACGAACAGGTACGCCAGCCCTCCGATCACCGCTGCCACCTGGTTGCGGACCAGCACCCCCAGGCCCACCCCGACCATGCCGAAGATGGCCACGCTGGCCACCGTGGTGATCAGGGTGCGCGGTATCCCGTTGTCGGCGAGCGAGACGTCGACACCCCTTGCGGAGAGCCAGGGCAGCGCGATCGCCACGGCCAGCGCCGCGCACAGGATCGAGTACAGCAGTCCCATCCCGGCGTAGGTCACCAGTTTGGCGGCCACCACCCGACCACGCCGCGGTTCGAACAGGAACGTGGGGCGGGAGGTGAAGTGCCGGTACTCGGTGGTCACCCCGATGACACCGAGGATCAGGATGAAGATCAGCGCGGCGCCGGTGGAGCCGAACGCCTGCCGCTGGGTCTGCGGGTCGCTCAGCGGAGGAATGCCCGACTGGGCGTTACCCGCGCTCAGGATGGTGGCGACCACCCCGAGCGTGGTGATGGCCAGCGCGCCGAGAAGCAGTCCCCACCACAGCTTGGTGGTGAACACCTTGCGGATCTCGGTGCGGATGAGGTGACTCACCGCTGTTCCCCCGTTCCGATCGTGGCCGGTTCGGCGCCACCGTTGCCGGTCAGGTCGAGGAAGATCTGTTCGAGGTCGGACCGCGCCGGCGACAGTTCGTGCAGTTCGACGTGCGCCTTCCACGCCTCGTGCCCGACAGCGTCGGGGTTGACGCCCAGCACCTGGTACCCGCCGTCGGACCGGGGGGCCAGGGTCCCGCCGAGCGGAACAAGGATCTCGGCCAGCCGGTCGGGGGTGGGCGTCCGTACCAGCACCCCGGAGGTCCGGTCGGAGGCAAGTTCGGACAGCCTCCCCTGCCGGACCAGCCGGCCTCGGGCCAGGATGACCACCCGGTCCACGGTCTGCTCGACCTCGGACAGGACGTGGCTGGACACCAGTACGGTGCGCTTCTCGTCATCGGCGAGGTGGCGCAGGAACCCACGCAGCCAGGCGATGCCCTCGGGGTCCAGTCCGTTGGCCGGTTCGTCCAGGATGAGCACCTGGGGGTTGCCGAGCAGCGCGGTGGCCAGCGCCAACCGCTGACGCATACCCAGTGAGAACCCGCGCACCGTCTTGCCGGCGGCCTCGGTCAGGCCGACCTGGGCGAGCACCTCGTCGGCCCGACCGTCGGGCAGTCCGGCCGCGCTGCAGTAGACCCGCAGGTGGTTTCGGGCGGTGCGCCCGGGATGGAAGCTGGTCGCCTCAAGGACCGCTCCGACCACACGTCCTGGATCGGGGATCTGCGCGTAGGGCAGGCCCCCGATGGTGGCGTGCCCGGCGGTTGGCGTGGCCAGGCCGAGCACCATCCGCAGCGTCGTCGTTTTGCCTGCGCCGTTGGGACCGAGGAATCCGGTGACGGATCCCGGCTCGACGGTGAAGCTCAGGTCGTTGACCGCCTTGAAGGTGCCGAAAACCTTGGTCAGACCGGATACCACGATCCGGCCCGGCTCCTCGGGCACTGCGAACCCCCTCCTGCTGACTTCACTCAGACACTGGTTGAGAAGAGACGTGGCGACTGCCCTGACCTGGATGTCGCCGTCGGTACCGATGTGCTCACCGTCGGGCACCGCCATGGCGTTGGTTCGTGTCGCCGTCCAGCGGCGATGCGGTCGCTCTGGAGTCAACGCTGGTGACGGACGTCCAGTTCCCCCAGTATCCGGACCGCGGCGTTGTGGCCAGCGCATCCGATCACCGAGCCGGCCGGATGGCAACCGGCCGCCCCCGCGTACAGGCCCGGCAGGCCGGTGGCGTAGGGCATCCGGTCGGTGAACGAGAACGCGTTGTCCACGTGGTGGATGTGCCCGCTGGTGATACCGAAGTAGGACCTCAGGTCCGGCGGGGCGAACGAGACCACGTCCACCACCATGTCACGGATGCCGGGAGCGTAACTGCCCACCACGTCGAGCAACTGTTCGGTGTAGCGGTCCCGCTCAGCCTGCCAGGACGAGCCGACCACCTCGTGCGGCACGCCCTGTACGAACAGTGCGCTGGAGTGGTTTCCGGCGCCGTCCTGGAGTGACGGGTCCAGGGTGGAGTGCAGGTACCACTCGATCGGCGGGGCGACCGGCAGCCGTCCGGCCGCGGCGTCGTCGAAGACCACCCGTAGCGTGTCCAACAGCTCGCTCTCGGCCACCGGTGGCAACAGGTGGACGGTGGTGCCGTACTGGCCACGGTCCTCGGGCAGCGCGGCGAACCGCGGCAGACCCGACAGTGCGAGATTCACCTTCATGGTCTGACCGGCCGACCGACCAGCCCACTCGGCCAGTTTCCCGATCAACTCGGCGGGCAGGTGGTCCCCGGCCAGGTCGGTCAGCCGGAACGGGTCGGTGGCCGCCAGCACCGCCCTGGCCGATATCTGTTCCCCGTCGGCCGTGTACACCCCGGTGGCGGTGCCGTCATCCACCGTCACCCGGACCACCTCGGTCCCGGTGCGGATCCGCGCGCCGGCCCGCACCGCCGCCTCGGCCAGCACCCGGGTCACCGTGCCCATGCCGCCCCGTACCACCATCCAGGTGCCATCCGCGCCGGGCAGCCGGCACATGTTGTGCACCAGTACGTTGTGCCCCGACCCCGGCGACCACGGTGACCCGGTAAGCCCGGGCATCCCGTCGGTGACCGCGTGCATCGCCAGCACGGTGGGGGAGTCGAACCCGAACCGGTCCAGGTACTCCATCGCACTGCCGCGCACCATGTCGACGAACACCTGGCGCAGGGCCGGACGAACGTAACGCTCGGCGGTCTGCTCGACCGGCAGCGGTTCGGTGAGCCAGGCGGGGGTCAGGTCCTCGGCCAGCGCCGCGAGTTCGGCGACCATCGCCTCCTCGGCCCGGGCGTCGGCCTCGCTGAAGAACTCGGCGAACTGTCGTCGGGCCTGTTCCTGGTCACCGCCGAGCAGCAGGTACCTCCGGTCCGGGGTGGGCAGGAAGTAGTGCGGGTCGCGGCGCACCAGCGGCAGGTCCTCGGGAACCCGCAGGTCCAGCCGGCGCAACAGTTCCGGCGGCATCGGCCCGAGCAGGTAGGCCGCGGTCGACGCGGCCAGGTCCGGGGCGGCGGCAAACGGTCGTTCCGTGCGGCAGGCGCCACCGACCATGTCGGCGCGGTCGAGCACCTCC
>DATCWR010000238.1:0-3349 GCA_036566245.1 Mycobacteriales bacterium
GCGATCGGCGCGCCCCGGCCGGTGGACATCGGCGTGGTCGGCGGCGTGGGGCAGACCGCCCGTGCCCTGTCGGCCGAGCTGCGCCGCCGTGGTCATCGGCCGGCCGGCTGGCGCACCCCGGAGTTGGCCGAGCGGATCGCGTCCCGACGGTGGCGGGAGGAGCCGTACCAGGACGCCTCGACCGCGACCCGCATCGACCCGCGCACCCTGTCGATCGGGTTGGAGAACGTGTTGCCGGCCGAACGCACCGTGGCGGTCGACTCCGGACACTTCATGGGGTTCCCGGCGATGTACCTGTCGGTTCCCGACGAGGTCGGTTTCGTGTTCACCCAGGCGTTCCAGTCGATCGGTCTGGGCCTTGCCTCGGCGATCGGTGCGGCGATCGCCCGCCCGGACCGGTTGACCGTGGCCGTGCTCGGTGACGGTGGTGCCCTGATGGGACTGTCCGAACTGGAGACCGCGTGCCGACTCAGTCTGCACATGCTGGTGGTGGTCTACAACGACGCTGCCTACGGCGCGGAGGTGCACCACTTCGGCCCGATGGGTGAACCAGTGGACCTGGTCCGGTTCCCGGACACCGACTTCGCCACCCTGGCCCGGGGGTTGGGCGCCCAGGGTGCCACGGTGCGGCGGCCCGAGGACCTGGACGCGGTGGCCGAGTGGTTGGAGGGCGGTCGCAGCGGCCCCATGGTGGTCGACGCCAAGGTGGTGCCCACGGTGGTCGCCGAATGGTTGGCCGAGGCGTTCCGGTGACACGCGTTCGACCACCGCTACCGCCGCGGTGGGCCGATCTGCGGGCAACTGGTATCTGGTTCGGTGTGGTTGACACGGTTCGATCGTTGTACGGGGCTGACGGCCACCCTATGGTGGCGAGATGATTGATATAGCTGGATTAGTCCGGGACTATCTTGATGAGTGGTTCGTGGACAACGGGGCATTCGCCACCTTTTTTGGTGCGGAAGGTTACGACCACCTGTTGGGTGACTTCTCGGCTGCGTCGTTCGAGCGGCGGGAGCGGCGGTCCAGGCACTGGTTGGACAGTTTCGCCGGGCTGGCTGACGCTGACCTGTCCGGCGAGGACCAGGTGGACCGGGACGTGATGCTGGCCTACCTGCGGGGTGAGGCGGTGCGGGCCGAACTGCCGGCCTGGCGCCGGGACCCGGAGATGTACCTGCTTCACTGTTTGTACGGGGTGAACCTGCTCTTCTGGCACCGGCCGCATCCCGAGCCAGAGTTGGTCGCCGCGGCCGAGTCCCGGCTACGTCAGATCCCCGAGGTGCTCGACCACGCACGGCGCAACCTGGACGAGTCGCTGGCCGCACCTCTGGTGGTCCGGCGCTCGATCGGGATGGCCGCCGGCGGGTTGGCCTTCGTCCGCGACGTGCTGCCCACCGAGGTGGCCGACCCGGCGCTTCGGGCCCGACTGGCCGAGGCCGGTGTGCCGGCCGGTCAGGCGTTCACCGACTTCGCCGGGTGGCTGGGCGAGTTCGCCGACCGGGCCCGTGGTGACTGGCGACTCGGCGAACGCCGATACACCGCGCTGCTGCGGGACCGGGAACTGCTCGACGTGGACGCCGCCGGCCTGCGGGACCGTGGTCGGGTGGCCTACGACGACCTGGACGAGCAGATGCGTGAGGTGGCCGCCCGGGTGCCGGGCGGCAGCGCGGACTGGCACGCGGTGATGGAGAGCCTCAACGCCGACCACCCGCCAACGCCCGAGGCGATGCGTGCGGAGTACGAGGCGATCACCCGGCGGGCCCGCGAGTTCCTGGTCGAACAGGACCTGGTGTCCTTCGGCGAGGGCGAGCAGTGCCTGGTGGTACCCGGGCCGGTCTTCAGCCGGGCATCCAACGCGGTCGCCTCCTACGTGGCCCCGCCCGTGCTGTCCGGCCGGCGGACCGGGCGGTTCAACGTCCCGTACCCACCGGAGGGTGCCACGCCCGAGCAGGTGGAACAGCGCTTACGGACCAACAGCCGTGCCTCGATGCCAACCATCGTCACACACGAGGCGTATCCGGGACACCACTGGCATTTCTCCTGGCTGGTGGGTGTTCCCCGACTGGCCCGGATCGCGTTCGGAACCCCGTTCTTCGGTGAGGGCTGGGGCCTGTACGCCGAGCACGTGATGCGCGAACACGGGTTCTTCACCGATCCGGGGCAGGAACTGGCCCATCTGGGCGCACGCATCTTCCGGGCCGCGCGCATCGTGTTGGACACCTCGTTGCACTGCGGCGACATGGACATCGACGAGGCGGTGGAGTTCCTGACCAGCAGGGTTGCGCTGTCGGGGGGCACCGCCCGCAGCGAGGTGGAACGGTACTGCGCCGACCCCACCCAGGCCGCCGCCTACCTGACCGGTGCGCTGGAGATCGAACGGATCAGGGATCGCTGGCGCCAGCAGAACCCGAACGCGCCGCTGCGGGAGTTCCACGACCGGTTGGCCGGTACCGGGGAGCCCCCACTTCGCCTGGCCGAACGCGTGGTGATGGGGGACTGAGTGTCAGGTGTGTGGGGTGGTCCGAGGAGTGGGTCAGGAGGTGCGGTCGTACTCGGTCCGGGCGATGATCTCGGCGATCTGGCGGGGATCCAGTTCGCCCTCGCTGCCGGGCACGGTCGGCACGTAGCCGACCAGGACACCGTCACCGAGGACCTGGGCCTCCAGCCCGGAGGCGCCGTCGGTGTCCCACACCGCCTCGGTGGACGGGTCAAGTACTATCCGGACCCCGTGCCGGTAGGAGTTCACCCGTGCCACGTGCGCGGCGAAGCCCCACTCACGCAACAGTCCGACCACGGTCTGGGCTGTCTCAGGACGCATGTCCCGCCCAACGAGTGAGGGTCGGCAAGATGTTCCGGGGGCCCGGTGCAGTCCGCGGCGAAATCGGATGGCGCTCCCGACCATCACCATGCCGGTCAACACCGCACGGAACAAACATAATTTTTTCGGGTGTTCCCTGGAGGGCGGAGCCGGTTCCTGTGCCTCTCCGTATGGGGCAGCAGAGCAGTGGTTCGACCGTACTGAACACAATGCAGTGGTCTATGCCATGTTTGTCAGATGTCTGACTTCGGCAACGTCGACCAGGGCGTCCCGCGTTGGCTGGCCGACCGCGCACTGCCGGGACGCCGGATCGTACCTACCCGTCAGCTCACCGGTGGGTTCCGCAACGACAATTTGCTGCTGGTCACCGACACCGGACAGCGGTACGTGCTGCGCCGATACCGACACGGCGACCGGCACGCGGTGGAGGCCGCGTTGGCCCACCGGCTCACCGGGGTGGTACCGGTACCGGAGGTCCTGGCCGTCGACTCCGGTACCGCGGTGACACCAGGCGATCTACGGCTCGCGGCCGAG
>DATCWR010000242.1:0-4101 GCA_036566245.1 Mycobacteriales bacterium
ACGGCGGACGCCCGGGTGCCCGCGGCGGTTCTGGCTCTGGTCTCGGCTGGCCTGTCAGCCGGGGCCGGTTTCCTGCGTAGTGATCACAGGCGGGTCGCCAACAAGCGAAGTCGGCGGGCATGGGCGGCGGTGGAGGCGGAAGCCTTTCTGGTGCTGGTACGGGCCGATGACATGGATCGGGACACCCTTGACCGGGCGCTGAGGTCCCTGTTCGACAAACGTCAGGCCGCGATGGCTGCCTACGAGGAGGACCTCGCCGAGTCGGTCCTGCCCTCGTAGCGTGGGAACCTCCCCGTTGCCGATGCTGCGTGCGTCAGCAGCCATTCGCCATGCAGCCACGTGCCCCTGCTGATGGTTCGTCGGCCCACAATGCCTGGCGATTCCCCCGGACACACCTCGAACCACGATGCGGTCCACCTGGTCGGCCCATACTCACCGCATCCGTGTGCGCTGCTCGAGGACGCGCTCCGGGGATGCCGTCGGAGGGATGCTCGCGAGGAGAACATCGGCCTCGGGAAGGTCGGCACCACCTGTCCAGTGATCCTCGGGTACGAGCGCGATGCTCGGTTCGCCGGCCGGGACCTCCACCCGGTCCTGTCCCCGCAGGGCGAGGGTCCAGTCGAAGTAGCCCACCACGTTCGCCAGCGAGGAGTAGGCGGAGACCGTTTCCGCGGCGAGGACCCGGGGGTCGGTGTCGGCCGCTCGGGCGTCGAGTAGGACGAGGGCGGCCGGAAGGGCCCCCAGCTTGCCGAGCCACTCGGCGATGTACATCGACGCGCTGTCGGCGTGGTCCTCGTCGACCTCGGTGAGCGGTTTGCCGGCCAGGGCGTGCGCCCGACCGAGCCACCTCGCCGGGGAGGGCACGTCCAGGACGACCTGCCGTCTGGTCGCGTCGGCGAGGGCGCGGACCGTGGTGAGGACCCGGTCCACTCCGGACTGTGCGCCGAGCAGGAAGTGTCCAGTACTTCATGATTTGACATCCTCCTCCGCCTAGGGACGGAGGATTCCTGTCTGCCGCGTGTGCGGTTCCAGGTGGGTTACTGCTTCTCAGCACGGTGCCGGCACAGTGCCGGTCTTACCTATGCTCCACAGTCGTTTAGCCTGTCCGCCCGTCCGGCGGCCAGGATGTTCTTGGCGGCGTTGATGTCGCGGTCGTGGACCGTCCCACACGGGCAGGTCCAGTGCCGTGCGTGCAACGGCATCGACCTGGTGACCGCCCCGCAGGTCGAGCACCGCTTGGAGGACGGGAACCAGCGGTTGATCTTGGTGAACGTGCGCCCGTGGCGGGCTGCTTTGTATTCCAACATGTTCACGAACGTCGACCATCCGGCGTCGTGGACCGATTTGGCCATGCGGGTGCGGGCCAGTGCCGCCACGGCGAGGTCTTCCACGTACACCGCTTGGTTCTCGCGGATGATCGTGGTCGAGGTCTTGTGGTGGAAGTCCCGGCGGGCATCGGCCACCCGGGCGTGCAACCGGGCGACCCGAACCCGGGCTTTGGCCCGGTTCGCCGAACTCTTCTGTTTGCGCGACAGGGCCTGCTGGGCTCGTTTCAACCGGCGTTCTGCGTTGCGTAGGTACCGGGGGTTGTCGATCTTTCTCCCGTTCGACAGGACCGCGAAATGGGTCAAACCCAGGTCGATCCCGGTCTCGGTGCCCACCTCAGGCAGTGGAGCGTGGTCGACCTGGACGACGAACGACGCGAAGTACCGACCCACAGCATCCAGGATCACCGTCACACTTGAGGGGTTCGACGGTAACGACCGGGACCAGCGGACCGGCACATCCCCGACCTTCGGCAACCGCAACCGGCCATTGGGTAACACCCCGAACCGGGAGTTACGGGTGAACCGGACCGCCTGCCGGGAGTCCTTACGGGACCGGAACCGAGGCGGGGCCACCCGCCGACCCTTCCGCTTCCCCGACACCGAGTTGAAGAAGTTCCGGTAAGCGGTGTTCAGATCAGCCAACGCCTGCTGCAATACCGCAGCGGGCACCTCGGCCAACCAGGCCCGTTCCGGGGACTTCTTCGCCTGCGTGATCACCCGCTTGGACAGGTCACCGTCAGGGATGTACGGAAGGCCGGTCGCGTGGGCTTCCCGCCGGGCGGCCAGCCCGTCGTTGAACACCACCCGCGTACACCCGAACGCACGGCTCAACGCGACCTGCTGGGCTGGTGTCGGGTTCAGACGGAAGTTGTATCGAAGCAGCACATCACGATCCTACGCATGGCCTCATGCATCAAGTACAGGCATGGTATATCTACCGACACACACCTGCACACAGACTCCTGCGCACGGCTGCTGCCCGGGCGGACTTCCTGGAGTACGGGAGTCAGGGCGCCGCGGGCGTGCCCGACATCGTCGCGGCGTCGTGGGTGCGCAGTCAGCAGGCCGGAGTCGACATCGCTCGCCCGGTCACGGACTTCTGCGCTGACATCGACCCCAGTTCCCGTCTTGTCCGGTGCGCCCAGCCTGTCCTTGACCAACTCGGCAACGACACCGCCGACATGCCACTGGTCATCGCCCTCACCGACAACCAGGCCCGCGTGGTCCAGCGCCGGGACTCCTCCTCGGCCGTGGGGAGGCTGCTCGACCGGGTCGAGTTCGCCCCCGGGTTCAACTACGCCGAAGGGAAGATGGGCACCAACGGGGTCGGAACCGTGCTGGAGGCGGGACAGGCCGTGTCCGTTGTCGGGCCGGAGCACTTCACCGAGGTACTACAGCCCTTCGCCTGCACCGGCGCGCCGATCATCGACCAGTTGACCGGACGCATCGAGGGCGTTCTGGACATCTCCGCGCTGGCCCAGGCGTGGAGCCCGCTCATGCACACGTTGGTCAAGTCGGCGGCCAAGGACATCGGGCGCAACCTCCTCCTCGACCGGAACCAGGCCCAACAGGCCCTGTTCGACACCTACCTGCGGGCGGACGCCCGTTCGACGCGGCAGGCGGTCTTCGCCTTCGCCGAGTCGGTGTTCATGGCCAACGCCACCGCGCAGGCCCTGTTCGACCCGGCCGAACAGTTGGCTGTGCGGGAGCACGCGACCTTCCTCATGGCGCGGCGCGACCGGGTGAGCGAGACGATGACCCTGCTGTCCGGCCGGGTGGTCCAGATCCGTGGGACCCGGATCGTCTCCGGCGCCGACACGGCGGGCATCGTCGTCATCGCCGAGGTGGTCACCGACCAGGTGCGCCGTCCCAGGATTCCCATCCTCGGCGCGGGGTTCGCCGACCACGTGCTCCCCCAGGTGGCCACGGCCGGTGCCGGGACCAGGGTGCTCGCGGGTGACCTGCGCCGGCCCCACGTGCCGATCGCGTCCGGTTCGTCCCCGACCTGGCTCCGTGCCTGTTCGCAGTTGCGCGACGCTCTGGCCGCGCAGGCGCCGACGATCGTCCTGGGCGAGACCGGGACGGGCAAGTTCACCCTCGTCGCCGAACTGTTCCACGCCGACCACCCCGGTGGACGAAGCCTGTCCGTCGACGCGTCCCAACTACGGTCCGGTGTGGACAGTCACCTGGACGCCCTGCTCGGCAGTACCCGTGAACAGACCCTGTGCATCGTCCGGAACATCGACCAGGCGAGCACCGAGGGCGTCGAACGTATCGACGAACTCTTCACGATCCTCGGCTCGACGCCGGCTCCGGTCACGTTCGCCGCGACCGTGTCGGACTCCAGTCTCGACTCCGACCTGCCGTTCCACGCCCTGCTCGGCCACTTCGAGGTGGCCGTGACCATCCCCCCGCTCCGGTGCCGCACCGAGGACCTCGCGCTCATCGTCAGCCAGGTCCTGGAGGAGATCGCCGTGGGCCGACGGGTTCGGCTCTCCCCAAGGGCGATGCGGACCATCACCCGGTACACCTGGCCGCGCAACGTCTCGCAGTTGCGCGAGGCACTGACCCATGCGCTGCGCGTGCGGCCGGTGGGGGAGATCCAGGACCAGGACCTGCCGAACTACTGCCACACCCGATCCCACAAGAACCTCACCCGGATCGAGATCGCCGAACGTGACGCGATCATCGTGGCGCTCCGGGAGACCAACGGGAACCGGGTCGCCGCCGCGGCACACCTGGGTATGTCCCGAAGCAGCCTGTACCGCAAACT
>DATCWR010000248.1:0-4443 GCA_036566245.1 Mycobacteriales bacterium
CGGTCGCCCCGCTGCCGGTGCGCTGCACGGGCGTCGACCCGGCCACCGGTTCCGCAGCCGGGTCGACACCCGGGTCGACAACCGGGTCGGCAACCGGGTCGGTAACCGGGTCGGTAACCGGATCAGCCACCGGTGTGGTCAGCAACCCGGTCAGCTGGCTGGCGAACCGGGTCAGCAGCCGACTTCCCACGCCGACCAGGACACCGTGGTCCACCGATGTCAGTCGGCCGGTCACGGTCACGTCGGTGCTCAGGTGAACCCGGGCGCCCTCGTCCGTGTCGTGCAGCCGCACCACAATGGTGGCGTCGACCGTGCCGGTCCCCCGCGCCTGTCGTCCGGCGGCGACGACCACCAGACGGTGGTCCCCCTCGACGGACCCGGTGAACCGGGCGGTCCCCAGGTATGTCACGGTGACCGACCCGGCCCGGATCCGGAACCTGCCCTCGAACTCCTCACCGGCGGTACTGGTCAGGGTGACACCGGGGACACACGAGGAGATCCGTTCGGGGTCCAGCAACACCGGCCAGACCTGCCCGGCCGGGACCGGGACGGTGAACTCGTGTTCCACCACCATGCCTACCTCCAACCGCGCCGGTCAGCTCTCACCTCGGTCTCCCGACTCCCCGGCCCGCTCCGCGTGACTGTCGACCAGTCGGGCCAGGTCGGCGGGGGTGTCGACGTCGGTGGGGTCACCCACATCGTCGCAGGGCACCGGCACCACCAGGTCCGGGTGGGACCGCAACCAGTCCCGTGCGCCCCGGTCCCCGGTCACGCTGGCGGCCACATCCTCGAACACCGACCGGGCGAACAGCACGGGGTTGCGCGGCCTGCCGGCGTAGCTGGCCACCGCGGCCAGGGCGCCGGCCCGGCCGGCCGACACCAGGCGGGCGACCGTCCCGGCACCGACCAGTGGCTGGGCAGCCAGGGCCACCACCACCGCGTCCACATCGGACGGTAGCGCGGCCAGTCCGGCCCGCAGTGAGGAACCCATCCCCGTCGACCACAGCGGATTGCACACCGTGGTGGGCAGTGGGACGGTGCGCCGGACCAGATCGGCGTGCGCACCAAGTACGACCAGCACCGGCGCGCAGCCACCCCGCTCCAGGGCACCCAACGCGTGTTCGAGCAGGGTGGTCCCGTGCAGTCGCTCCAACACCTTGGGTGCGCCGAACCGGCTGGCCTGACCAGCCGCCAGCACCAGACCCGCGACCCTCACCGGTCAGCCACCGACTCCACCGACCCGGGGGTCTCAGCCGTTCCGCCGACCGCGTCTGCGGTCTCGGGGTGACCGTGGATTCCTCCGGTGGTCTCCAGCAGCGGGCGTCCACTACCACCCCAACGCAGCGAGATCAGTTCGGCGGCCACCGCGACCGCGGTCTCCTCGGGGGTACGCGCACCCAGGTCAAGTCCGATCGGGGAGCGCAACCGGGCCAGTTCGGCCTCGGTCAGGCCCGACTCCACCAACCGCGCCAGCCGGTCGGTGTGGGTCTTACGGCTACCCATCGCACCGACGTAGCCAGCCGGCGTACGCAGTGCCACCTCCAGCAACGGCACGTCGAACTTGGGGTCGTGGGTGAGCACGCAGATGGCGGTCCTGGAGTCCACCTCGGTGCGGGCCAGGAACCGGTGCGGCCACTCCACCACCACCTCGTCGGCGTCGGGGAAGCGCTTGGCGGTGGCGAAAACCGCACGGGCGTCGCACACGGTCACCCGGTAGCCGAGAAACTTGCCGATCCGGGCCACCGCGGCGGCGAAGTCGATCGCGCCGAACACCAACAACCTGGGTGGTGGGGCGAAGGACTCCACGAACACGCTGACCTCGTCGCGGCGTCGCTCGCCGCGTGGACCGTAGTGCCGTTGACCGGTCGAACCCTGTTCCAGCATGCCGCGGGCATCGTCGGTGACGGCCACGTCCAGCCCCTCGTTCCCCAGGCTTCCCAGGACCCGGTCGGGCCACACCGCGAGCCGGGCACCGACCGTGCCCTCCCCGGACACCACGGTGGCCAACGCGACGGGTCGCCCGGCGTCGATGGTCTCCATCACCTGGCCGAGTTCGGGGGCCCGGTCCTGGTCGACAGCCTGCACGAACACGGTGACCATGCCCCCACAGGTCAGACCGACCGCGAACGCGTCGGAGTCGCTGTACCCGTAGGTGTGCAACACCGGGTCGCCGGTGGCCACCACGTCGGTGGCCAGTTCGTAGACCGCACCCTCCACGCACCCGCCCGAGACACTGCCGACCACCTCGCCACCGCCACCGACGGCCAGCGCCGCGCCGGGCTGGCGGGGTGCACTGCGACTGACCCCGACCACCGTGGCCAGGCCGATGGTCTGCCCGGCGTCATACCACGCCCGCAGCGAACCCAGGATGTCACGCACCTGTCCGCACCTCCTCGGAGGAATCCCGCACGCCCGCCACCACCCGCGCCAGTCGCCGCAACGCGGCAAGGCTGTGGCCCTCGACAAAGTCGTCAACGTACGGAAGGGCCGCCGCCATACCCGCGGCGAGTGGTGCGTATCCCGGCAGGGCCTTTCGCGGGTTGGCCCACACCACCCGGTGGGCCAACCGGGACAGCCTGGCCATCTGCTCGCCCAACAACGCCGGGTCCTCACGTTCCCATCCGTCCGAGAGCACCACCACCACCGCGCCACGGGCCATCCCGCGCTGCCCCCAGCGGTCCAGGAACTCACGCAGCAACGGGCCGAGCCGGGTGCCACCGCTCCAGTCCGGCACCGCCTCGGCCACCGCGGCCATGGCCGCCTCGGGGTCCCGGGTGGACATCGCCTGGGTGACCCGACTGAGTCGGGTACCGATGGTGAACACCTCGGTCACCGCACCGCGCCGCCGCGACGCGGCATGCGCGAACCGCAGCAACGCGTCGGCGTAGGCGCTCATCGAGCCGCTCACGTCGACCAGCAGCACAACCCGCCGTGGGCGGCTGCGGTGGGTTCTGCGGAGCAGCCGGGCCGGTTCACCCCCGGAGTGCAGCAACGCCCGCACGGTCCGGTCCGGATCGACCGACCCGTGCGGCGCCGCTCGCCACCGGCGCGACCGGCGCGGTTCACCGGGAAGGGTGAGGGCTGCCAGGGCCCGGTTGAGCGCCTCCCGTTCGGCTGCGGTGAGGGTGGACACGTCCCGGTTGCGCAGCACCTCCACGCTGCTGGCGGCGGCCCGCAGCATGGCCGGTTCCTCCTCGCCCTCACCGTTCTCGTGGGTCGGGGGTTCCCCGCCGGCCAACGCCATCGGCATCATCCGGATCACCGTGGTCCGGTGTCTGCGCAGGGTCGGCACGGTGCCCGAGAAGACGGTGTCGAACACCGCGTCGAACAGGGGCAGATCCGCCGGGCCGGAGCAGAAGGTCAACCTGGCAGCCCAGTACACGTCGGTTCGGCGGTTCGGGTCGAGTTCGGCCAACGCACGGACCGCCTGGGCGACCCGGTCTGGCGTGGTGGCGACCCCGGCGACCGACAGCGCCCGGGCCAGACCGACCATCGCCACCACCGGGTCGGCGTCGACCGTGGGTCGACCGGTCATGTCACCCTCCGGCGACCGCGCGCGCGACCAGGGCCCCCACGTCGAGTTCCCGGGCCCGCGCGGTGTCCTCCCGGTACTTGACCGCCGCGCCCAGGGTGGCCGCGACCAGCCCGGGGTCGAGTTGGTCCGCCCCGAGCGCGGCCAGGGCCTGGGCCCAGTCGATGGTCTCGGCGATACCCGGCGGTTTCTGTAGGTTCTCCGCGCGCAGTGCATGCACCACCGCGGTCACCTCGTGCACCAGCCGACGTGAGGCCTGCGGTACCCGAAGGCGCACGATCTCGACCTCGCGCTCGAAGCCGGGGTACTCGATCCAGTGGTAGTAGCAGCGCCGCTTGAGCGCATCGTGCACGTCCCTGGTCCGGTTGGAGGTGATCACCACCACCGGCGGGGCCTCGGCCCGGATCGTGCCCAGTTCGGGCACGGTCACGGTGAAGTCGCTGAGTATCTCCAGCAGGAACGCCTCGAACTCGTCGTCGGCGCGGTCCACCTCGTCGACCAGTAGCACCGAGGGCCGGTCAGGCGCACTGGTCTCCAACGCGGCCAGCAGTGGGCGGGCGAGCAGAAAACCACGCCCGTACAACTCGCTTTCCAGTCCGGCCAGATCATGCACACCGGCGGCCTCGGCGGCGCGCAGGTGCAACAGTTGGCGAGGGAAGTCCCAGTCGTACAGCGCCTGGCTCGCGTCGATGCCCTCGTAGCACTGCAACCGGATCAGTGGCGTGTCCAGCAGCCGGGCCAGGGTCTTGGCAAGCTCGGTCTTGCCCACCCCGGGCTCGCCCTCGCAGAACAGCGGCCGGTGCAGGCGTAGTGCCAGGAACGTCGCGGTGGCCAGCCCCTCGTCGGCCAGGTAGCCGTGTTCGGCCAGCCGGGCGGCCAGTTCGGCCGGTGAGTCGGCGCCCACTGACCGG
>DATCWR010000061.1:0-5280 GCA_036566245.1 Mycobacteriales bacterium
GGTGCCTCCTCCAGATCGACGCCGGGGGTCGGCGCCTCGGGCGAGCAGGTACGCGGTTGTGTCGACGTGGAGGGGCTCACCGGTCTGGGCGTGGCCGTCGACAGGTTCCCGAGTTGACGGTGCGAGTTCGATTCCCGTCACCCGCTCCATCCCCCGAAGGCCCTTCCGCCGAGGTCTGCCTACAGCAGGATGAGCCCTTCGTGGTCGGCGAAATCGAGATAGTCCTTCAGGTTCAGAGTCGCCAGGGGAATCCCGTTGGCCAGGCAGCAGGCTGCTATCCACGAGTCGTTGACCTGCCGCGGGCGGCCCCGTCGGGCAGCCGCCGCACAGATACGGCCCCAGGTCCGAGACACCGCCTCATCCGAGTCGATGACACCAACGTGGCCGAGCCAACGTTCCAACTCCGCACGGCTCCGGCGGCCCCAGTTCGTCGTCTCCGACCACTGCCATAATTCACCAACAATGATAAAAGAGACGTACCAGGTATAGCCAGTCAGTCGGGCCGCAAGAGACCCATCGAGTTTCCCTCTGATAGTGCGAGATGCGACATCGGTGTCCAGGACGACGTAACGCACCACTACGCCCCATCATTGTGACGGGCGGCGTGAACAAAGGCGAGGAACTCCTCGAGCTCCTCGTCTGAGGAAAACACATCGTCCCTGGCCATGTCTCCCACCCGCTCGACCGGGCGCAGACCCTTGCGCCGGGCCTGGTCGTCGAGAGACTCACGCACGGCACGGCGTGGCTCAGGAACCTGTTCCATGCCACTACTCATCGCCGTCACCTCTCGCGCGTCGCGTCGACACCCATGATGGCATCCAGTCGAACCTCTCTTCCACCCAACACCACGCCAGCATCAGCACATGCCCCTTACGCGCCAGTTACCAGAGGAAACAGGGAGGAACAACGGTAATCAACGGATGGCGATCCGTGGCGCAGGGGCATGCGTGGCCGAACGTGAGTCGGTGGTCGGCGGGGTGACAACTGCGCGGGGCACCGGCACTGGTTGGCGGGTCCACGGCAACCGGGCCGCACCGCGTGGCAACCCGCTCCGGTGAGGTGGCGTTCTGAGGGGTATGCGGATAGACCCCACCTTCGACACGTTTGTCGAAGGCAGATCCACGGCGCTGCTCCGCACCGCGTACCTACTCACCGGGGATCGCGGGCATGCCGAAGATCTGCTGCAGACAGCGCTCCTGCGCACCGCGCGGCACTGGTCGCGGGCGCGCGACGCACCCGAGGCGTACGCGCGCCGGGTGCTGATCAACCTCTCCCGGGACCGGATCAGGTGGCTGATCCGGCGCCCACGAGAGGTGCCGATGCCGCCCGAAACGGACGGCCCGCGCGCGACCGACGCCGGGTACGAGCAGGTGGTCCAGCGCCAGGTGATGGTGCGGGCACTGGCGGCGCTGCCCACCCGCCAGCGGCAGGTCATCGTGCTGCGGTTCTTCGAGGACCTGTCGATCGAACAGACCGCGGAAGTACTCGGCATCTCCGCCGGGACGGTCAAGTCGTACACGTCCCGAGGACTGGCCAGGCTGCGTGAACTCCTGGCGGATCACCACCAACCCAACCTTCTGGAGGTTCCCTATGTCAACTGACGAGCAGTATGGCCACCAGATCGGGGTGGAACTGCGGCACGAGGTGGAAGGCATTCGGGCGGCGGGTGGCCTGGCCTACACGCTGCGGCGCCGGCAGGCCCGGCGCACCTGGACGATCCGTACCGCGATTGCCGCTCCGGTGGCCGCATCGGTTGCCGCCGCCTTCCTGGTGACAACGGCCGGCCCGGGCGCATCGGACGGGGTTCACCAGGCACACAGCTCCACGCAGGCCACGAGTGGCAACCCGGTGCGGATGCAGAACGTGTCCTACGTGCGGACGCAGACCATCGAGGCGCTGGGCCAGGCGTCGCAGTACGTCATCTTCGCGAAGAGTACCTACGCGAGCGGCCACTACGACACGTGGGTCGACCGGGCCACCCAGCGGTACCGGATCGACACGTACACCGCCACGATCACCCCTCTGCCCAGGAGTGAGGACGGGAAGATCGTCCTCACCGATCCGAAGGACATCGTCGAGGGCCCCGTAACCCGGGACCAGTCGATCAGCGTCAGCGGTCCGGACGGAGACCAGGACACCGTCACGGTCGACTACCGGCTCAGGAAGTGGTTCACCGACCACACCGCCTACGGAAAGGCGCCCAGCGACCTGCCGGACCTCACCGATCCGGACAGTGTTCGTGAGGCGGTCGCTGACGGCGAGCTGGATCTGGTGGGCCCGGAGAAGGTGGACGGACGCGACACCCTGCACCTGCGGGTGTTCGGCCCGGACCGGTCGTACCGGGTGGACATGTGGGTCGACAGCACGACCTACCTGCCCGTCCGGGAAGCCGCAACCAAGGGCACCGGAGAGGCGGGCGAACAGGAGTTCCCGGCCTCCCACACGGTGACGACGACGTACTCCTGGTTGTCGCGCACCGGGGAGAACCTGGCGCGTCTGGTCGTGACGCCCCCACCTGGCTTCACGCACGTGAAGTGACCACGATGCGGGGCCGCACCTCTGGTGCGACCCCGCTCTGGTGTCGCCTGTAGAGCGTCGCAGCGCGGCCGGTTTGTCTCAGATGCCCGTCCTTGAACCAAACACTGCTGGGGCGCGTGCCTACGGACGACAGGTTCAGTCCGTGGACCACAGGAGGTCCCAGTGCCGCGGTATACAGCGTTCTCCGCACTCACCATCGCCGCCCTTGCGGCCGGCATGTTCGCCGCCAGCCCCGCCATGGCAAGCGACGTCGTGACGTACTGTCCGTTCTCCGGCGTGCAGTTCCTGCCAGATGGCACGCAACAGTTCGGTGTCGAGGCCAACGGCGCCGGTTGCGTCGTCGTCAACACGACCAGCACCGGTGCGTCACTCGACGAGGTCATCGTCGCGCCCGAATGGACCTACGAGGTGAAGCGCAATGAGGACGGGCGCGTCGAGGTGCGGTTCACCGAGCCCGAGACGAAGGACCGGGTCAGGGTGAAGGTCGAACCCGGGAAGACCGAGGTCAGGTAGGCGCGACAGCCCCACCGCCGGCCTCGACCGGTAACCCGGGCAGTCCTGTCGCACGGAATGACCCAGGTCTGGTCACGTGACCCTGGCGGCATGCACCTCGGCACACGGTGCCGCAGCGCCGCCAAGATACCGATCTGCCCCGGATGCCGGTATTGAACCAAACAGCGCTGGGGCGCGTGATCACGGGTAACCGTTTCCGTCCCGTGCTCCACGAGGAGGTCCAATGCCGCGGCTCGCAGTGCTTTCTTCCCTCTCCGTCGCCGCTGTGGCGGCCGGCATGTTCGTCGCCGGTCCCGCCATGGCGAGTGACGTCCAGACGTACTGCCCATTCTCCGGAGTCCAGTCCCTCGCCGACGGCTCACTGCAGTTCGGTGTCGAGGCCAACGGCGCTGGCTGCGTGGTCGTCAACACCACCAACGCCGGTGCGTCCCTCACCGAGGTTGTCCTCGCGCCCGAGTGGAACTATGAGGTGAAGCGCAACGACGACGGACGTGTCGAGGTGCGGTTCACCGAGTCGAGGACCGACGACCGGACCGAGGTCCGTGTCGAACCCGGCAAGACCGAGGTCAAGTAGGCACCACGGGCTCACCGCGGCGTCGGCATCGACCCGCGGTGAGTCACCACCCCAGCGGGACCACCGCGTCATGTGTGGCTACTCCCAGGAGGAGCACGACACCGCCGAATCGGCTGCGTACGGTCTGTTCCATGGCGGTGCTGGAGATCTCCGACCTGATCGCCGCATGGGACCCGGTGACCGGTGAGCGCCTGCCGGTCGCCCGAACCGATGTGCTCGCGCGGTTGCGTGCGGCCGGCGACGAGCGCGCGGTCCGCATCGTGGAACAGATGCCGGCATCCGACGGGATTCTCGAACCGGGGGCCGTGGACCGACTGTACGTGCGGGTCCACACCGAACTCCAACGGCTCGGCGAGGAACTACACCTGGCGCGACGGTTCACCGAGTTACTGGTACCGGTCCTGGCGGCAGTGCGCGCAGCAGGGTGGGGTCCTCCACTGCGGGTCGTCGACATCGGGTGTGGCGTGGGGTTCGTGGTGCGGGCCCTGGCCGCGTCCGGCATTCTCGGCACCGACGTGGAACTCCTCGGCGTCGACCAGAATCCCGTGCTCGTCGCCGAGGCGGCCAGGCTCGCCGACGACGAGGGGCTGCCGTGCCGGTTCGTGTGCGGGGACGCGTTCGCGTTGACCGAGACGGCGACGGTCTACCTCTCCAGCGGCCTGCTGCACCATCTCCGAGCCGATGCGCTGCCCGACTTCTTCGGCGCCCAGGTAGATCGGGGTGCGGCGGCGTTCATCCACTACGACATCGCGTCGACCCGACTGGCCCCGCTGGGCGCCTGGGTCTTCCACCGCGCACGGATGCGTGAACCACTCGGCCGCCACGACGGTGTCGCCTCGGCCCGTCGAGCCCACGACCACCGCCTACTACTCGCCGCCGCGGCCCAGGCCCAAGGGATGGACACGTTCGTGTTCCGGCCGGTCTTTCACACCAATCCGTTCTGCGCGGCCATGCACCCGGTGGTCGGGATCCGACCGGAACTGGCGGAAGGATTTCGCCGGGCACTGGGGCGCAGGGCGCGTTGGCTCGTCGGTGCGTCCGGCCGCGGCGAAAAGGCCGGTCCGTGACTCCGATCCTGGTGCCAACCGGTCGGGTCGCGGTTCCGGCCCTGCTCGTGCTCCTGGCGCTCGTCGACGGCGCGTTCGCCGGATTCCGGGCTGCCACCGGACGCAACGCGCGCATCCGCAGGCGTGCCTACACCCTGCGCGCGGCCTGGCGCGGCCTTGCCACGAGCCTGGTCGGGCTCGGCGCCACCGCTGTCCTCACGGGCATGGCTCTGGTGTTCGCGGCGCACCCCGGTCAGCGCTACGACCGGCTCGTCCACGCCGGAACCAGGATGCTCGCCGTGCTGTTGCCCTTCGCGGGGGCGGTGGTGCTGTCGCTCGCGATGTCCCTCCTCCTGCCGATGCGGGAGAGCACGTTCGTGATTCTGGTCGGCCTGGGGCCGTTCACGCTCATCCGTCCGGCCGTGGCTGTGGTCGCGGCGGCATGGTCGGTGATCGGCGCCGCCGACTGGCTGGTGTGGGCCGGGACGATCGTGGCAGCGACCGGCGTGCTGTCCGTCGAACCGTGGGTCCACCACCGCTGGTACCGCGCGCCCATCTAGACGGCTGTGCCGGTCGCGGTTCTGGCACTGGCAGGGCTGCCTACTCCGG
>DATCWR010000300.1:0-2328 GCA_036566245.1 Mycobacteriales bacterium
GCGATGAGGTGGCGATGAAACCGCTGGACCCGCGCCTGGTCCGGCACGCCCGCCCGACCGTGGTGTTCCTGGCCGGGTCGGTGCTGATCGGGCTGGCCACCGCCGGCCTGGTGATCGGCCAGGCGATACTGCTTGCCGACGCGGTGAGCCGGGTGTTCCTGGGCCAGGCCGACCTGGCCTCGCTGCGCTGGCCGCTGCTGCTACTGGCCGCCGTGGTGGTCGGTCGGGGCGGCCTGGCCTGGGCCCAGCAGGTACTCGCGCACCACTCGTCGGCGGCGGTGAAGTCGCGGCTGCGTCGACTGGTGCTCGACCACGCGGCCCGGCTCGGACCGGGCTGGTTGACCGGCGAGCGCACCGGCGAACTGGGTGTGCTGGTCACCCGTGGGGTGGACGCGCTGGACGGCTACTTCTCGGCATACCTACCGCAACTGGTGCTTGCCTGCGTGGTGCCACCGACGGTGCTGGCCGTGATCGGCCCGGCCGACTGGGTGTCCGCGCTCACCATCGGGGCCACCCTGCCGCTGGTCCCGGTGTTCATGATCCTCATCGGCCTGCACACCCGGGCCCGGGTGGACCGGCAGTGGCGCACCCTGTCCCGGCTCGGCGGGCACTTCCTGGACGTGGTGGCCGGTCTGCCCACACTCAAGGTGTTCGGCCGGTCCCGCGCCCAGGCCAACACCATCGCGCGGGTCACCGAGGAGTACCGGCGGGCCACCCTGTCCACGCTGCGGGTGGCGTTCCTGTCCTCGCTGGTGTTGGAGGTGTTGTGCACCCTGTCGGTGGCCCTGGTCGCCGTCTCGGTGGGGCTGCGCCTGCTCGGTGGTGAACTGGACCTGCGCACCGCGCTGCTGGTGCTGATCCTGGCCCCCGAGGCGTACCTGCCGCTGCGCCAGGTGGGCGCCCGGTTCCACGACAGCGCCGAGGGGGTGGCCGCCGCCGAGCGGGTGTTCGCCGTGCTGGAGACCCCGGTGCCGGCGTCCGGGACCCGTACCGACGTGCCCGATCCGGCCCGCGCCGGACTGCGGGTCGACCGGGTCACGGTCGGCTATCCCGACCGGGACCGCCCGGCGCTGGACCGGGTGTCGCTGTGGGTGCCACCCGGGCAGGTCACCGTGCTGACCGGGCCGTCGGGGTGCGGAAAGTCGACGTTGCTGGCCGTGCTGCTCGGGTTCGTCCGGCCGGAACAGGGTCTGGTCACGGTGGGAGGGCAGGACCTGGCCGGGTTGGATCCGGTGTCCTGGCGACGCCAGGTCGCCTGGGTGCCGCAGCGGCCCGTCCTGCTCACCGGCACGGTGCTGGACAACGTCCGGCTGGGCACCACCGCGTCGGTCGGTGAGGTGGAGTCGGCGCTGCGGTCGGTCGGGTTGCCGCCCGGGTCGCTACCCGACGGGGTGCACACCTGGGTGGCCGACGGCGGTGTGGGGTTGTCAGCGGGGCAGCGGCAGCGGGTCGCACTGGCCCGGGCAGTCCTCCGAGACGCGCCGCTGGTGTTGCTCGACGAGCCGACCTCGCACCTGGACGCCGACAGCGAGGCTGTCGTGCTGGCGGCCATCGCGCGGCTGACACCCCGGCGCACCGTGCTGGCCGTGGCGCACCGGCCGTCGGTGTTGACCATCGCCGACCAGGTGGTGCGCCTCGACCCCGGTCCTGGTGTCGACATCGAACCTGGTGCCGACATCGAGGCCCTCGGCTCTGACCTCCGCCCGGACCTGGTGGCGGTATGACCACCGAGACCCGGCTTGGGCCGCGTCGTGGTGGCTGGCTGCGTCCGCTGTGCGCGCTGGCCCGGCCGGTCGGAGGTCGGCTGACACTGGCGATGCTGGCCGGGGTGGGTGCGCTCGGCTGCGCGGTGGGGTTGGCCGCGACCTCGGCCTGGCTGATCCTGCGTGCCGCGCAACATCCGCCGGTGCTCTACCTGATGGTCGCGATCGTGGCGGTGCGGGCCTTCGGCCTGGGACGTGGGGTGTTCCGGTACGCCGAGCGGCTGGTCTCCCACGACGCGGCGCTGCGGGTGCTGGCCGACCTTCGGGTGCGGGTGTACCGGGGGTTGGAACGGGTGGCGCCCACCGGCCTGCCGGAGTTCCGGTCCGGTGACCTGCTCGACCGGTTGGTGTCGGACGTGGACGACGTGCAGGAGGTGTTCCTGCGCGGACTGCTGCCCGCGTCGGTGGCCGTGGTGGTGTCTGGCGGGTCGGTCGGGTTGCTGTGGTGGTTGCTGCCCTCGGCCGGGGTGGTGCTGGCAGTGGCGCTCCTGCTGGCCGGGGTGGTCGCGCCCTGGCTGGCCGCGCGGCGTTCGCCCCGGGCCGAACGCCGCCAGCGCGACGCCCG
>DATCWR010000303.1:0-8030 GCA_036566245.1 Mycobacteriales bacterium
CGCCGCTGGCGTCCTGGCCGTGGCCGCGGCGGTGCTGGCCGGACAACTGTCGGTGGGCTGGCACAACGACTACCTGGACCGGGACCGGGACAGCAGCACCGCCCGTTCCGACAAGCCCGTCGCCCTCGGTGCGCTCGGTGCCCGTGCCGTCCGGCGGGCCGCGACCGGCGCGGGGCTGGCCGCGGTGCCACTGTCGCTGCTGTCCGGTCTGGTTCCCGGCATGCTTCACATCGCCGCGGTGGCCTCGGCCTGGTCCTACAACCTGCGGCTGAAGTCCACCCCGGTGTCGGTTCTGCCCTACGCGGTGTCCTTCGGGCTGCTCCCGGCCTTCGTGGTCGCCGGGCTGCCCGGTCACCCCCCGCCGCCGGCCTGGTTGGTCGCCGCCGGTGCCCTGCTGGGATGCGGCGCGCACTTCGCCAACGTGCTACCCGACCTCGCCGACGACCTGGGTACCGGAGTGTGTGGCCTGCCACACCGGCTGGGTCCGTCGGTCAGTCGGATCACCGCGGCCACCCTGTTGGTGACCGCCTCGGCGGTGGTGGCCCTGGGCCCGCCCGGCGGGTTCGCGCCGGTCGGTGTCGCCACGGTGGCGGTCTCGGCGGTGGTCGCGGTGGGTGGTCTGTGGCTGGGGCGACGACCGGGTTCCCGTGCGGCGTTCCTGGCCGTGCTGGTTCTGGCCATGGCCGACGTGGTTCTGCTGCTGGCCGCCGGGCGCGGGTTGTCCTGACCGGCTCCGTGGTGTGCGGTGGCAGATGGACGGTTGCCCTCCGCGCGGACCGGCGAGCCGTGACAGGGGCTCGCGGTCGTGGCCCGTTTGGTGGTATGGCGTGCTCCGGGGTCGGTGCAGGCGCCCGGTTCGGTGCGGCTAGGCTGTCGCAGCGTCCGCACATCCGAGGAGGGTTCGTCGTCGTGAGCCACTCGACCAGCCGGCTGCGCGCCGGCGCCCGCCGCCGTGTCCTCGCCGCGGTGGGGATCGGGCTCGCCACGGCCATCGTCGGTTCCGGATGCGCGGCCGGGCAGATCGCCCACACCGCCCAGATCTCCAGTGCGGTAGAGGGCAGTCACGGCACCGTCGGCCCGATCGCGGTGCGCGACGTCAAGCTGGCCTACCCACAGGACGGTCGGTACACCGCGGGTGAGGACGCGCGGGTGACCCTGGTGCTGGCCAACGCCGGTATCGAGGATGACGTGCTGACCGCGGTGCGCAGCGACGCGGCCGACAGCGTGGTGTTCCAGTCCGGGCAGTCCGGTGACTCGGCCACCCCACTGGAGACGCAGTCACCGTCGGAGTCGGTTGCGCCCGGTGAGGAATCTCTGCCCGGCCAGGAGTCGAGCCTCACCGTTCCCGGGAACGAGAACGTGCTCGCCTACGCCGACGGTCCCCGGATCACCCTGCTCGGTCTGAACCGTGACCTGCTCCCGTCCCAGACCGTGAAGCTCACCTTCACCTTCCGCGACGCCGGCGAGGTCACCCTGGACGCGCCGGTTGCCATCCCGGCGACGCCGGGCACCCAGCCGACGCCGGTCGACATCCACCCGACCGACTGACCTCACCTGCGGGCACGGGGTTCGCTTCGGTACCCGGTCCTGGCGACCGGCCGGCGCCCCGCACCAGCACGCCCCCGGGCGATGTCTTCGCGTGAAATCTTCCGTGAAACCGGTTACACCAGTCAGTTTTCACGCGACATCATCAACACCCGCGGCTGGGCGCGCAGGTACCGGGTGCCTGCCGGACGGGAGCATGTCGGGAACTGTCACCACGGGCGGTTAGCGTTACCCCCGTGACCTCGACCGTGCCCCGGGGCGGGGACCGCGCCCAGACATCCGGCAGGACCGCCAGGACAGGCAGGTCCACCAAGGCGCCCAGGGAGCAGTACCGCTGCGACGAGTGCGGCTACGCCGTGCTCCGGTGGGTGGGACGCTGCCCCGAGTGTCAGGCGTGGGGTTCGGTGGTCGCGGTCGGGGCTGGCCGTTCGGCGTTGCGCGACGTGGCCGCCGGCCCGGTCAGCGCCCCGGCCCGGCCCATCGCCGAGATCGACGTGGAGGCTGCCCGGGCCCGGCCCACCGGGGTGGCCGAACTGGACCGGGTGCTGGGTGGCGGGCTGGTCCCCGGCGCGGTGGTACTGCTGGCCGGCGAACCCGGAGTGGGCAAGTCCACCCTGCTGTTGGAGGTGGCCACCCGATACGCCGGGGGTGGTGACGCCCCGGCGCTGATCGTGACCGGCGAGGAGTCGGCGTCACAGGTGCGACTGCGGGCCGAACGGACCGGCGCGCTGCACCCGTCGCTGTACCTGGCTGCCGAGACCGATCTGTCCGCGTTGCTCTCGCACGTGGACGAGGTGCGGCCGGGCCTGCTGGTGGTCGACTCGGTGCAGACCGTGTCCTCGTCGGCGGTGGACGGGACGCCCGGCGGGGTGACCCAGGTGCGGGCCGTGGCCGCCGCGCTGATCGCACTGGCCAAGGACCGCGGCATCGCCACCGTGCTGGTCGGGCACGTCACCAAGGACGGTGCCATCGCCGGTCCGCGGGTACTCGAACACCTCGTGGACGTGGTGCTGCACTTCGAGGGTGACCGGCACTCCACGCTGCGGATGGTGCGGGCGGTGAAGAACCGCTACGGCCCGGCCGACGAGGTCGGCTGTTTCGAACTGCGTGACGACGGAATCGTCGGCCTGGCCGACCCGTCCGGGCTGTTCCTCAGTCAACGCGCCGAACCGGTGCCGGGCACCTGTGTCACGGTGGCGGTGGAGGGCCGTCGGCCACTGTTGGCCGAGGTCCAGTCGCTGGTTGCCTCCTCCTCGCTGGCCACGCCGCGGCGGGCGGTCAGTGGGCTGGACTCGGCCCGGGTGGCCATGGTGCTGGCGGTGTTGGAACGCCGCGGCCGGATCAGGTTGGGCGACCGGGACGTGTTCGCCGCCACGGTCGGTGGGGTGCGGCTCACCGAACCGGCGGCCGATCTGGCGGTGGCCCTGGCGGTGGCCTCGGCCGCTCGGGACACGCCACTGCCGGCCGGCTTCGTGGCGTTGGGTGAGGTCGGGCTGTCCGGGGACGTCCGACGGGTCGGCGGGGTGGGCCGACGGTTGGCCGAGGCGGCCAGGTTGGGCTACACCCGGGCGTTGGTGCCGCCGGACTGCGACAGCGTGCCGCCGGGGGTGCGCGCGATCGAGGTGCCCGACCTGGGTGCCGCGCTGCGTGCGCTGCCGGGTTGACCAACCGCCGGCCGGACCCGTCAGCGCAGTCGCGGCACCGGGTTCAGGTGCAGGGTGGTCGTGCTCCCCAGGACCGCCCCGGACCGGTCCAGTGCCCGGACCGACGCGTAGGCGGGGGCACCGTCGAGCGGTATCTGGGTCTCGAAACCAGATCTGACGGTCACCCCGGAGGAGGTCAGCCGGTCCGATGTCGGGCCGGTGAACAGTTGCCAGTCAGCCACCTCGGTCGCCCCGTTCCAGCTCACCCGCAGGGCACTGGTGCCGTCGGCCAGCGCGGTGACCACGGCCACCGGCGGCTCGGTCGGGTGACCGGTCCACTCGTTCCGGTACGCCCGGTAGGAGTCGGTGTCCTGGCCGCCGCCCAGGGTCGCGTCGAACACCACCCGGCCGTCACCGGTGAACTCGGTGACCGCACCGACGTGCCCCCATCCGACGAGAACATGTCCGTCGGACAGCACCTGCACGTTGCCCTGGCTGGTGGCCAACCGTCCGTCCGGTGCCGGGTAGGCATGCACCAGGGTGGCCCGCATGGCCGTGGTGTCCAACCGCAACCGCAGTGCGCGGGAGGTCTGTTCGGCGTCCGGATCCGACCCGTCGCTACCGTTGTCGAAGATCGTGATCGTCCCGTCCGGCTGTGCCTGGGCGTCGTGTTGCCAGCGGAACCCGGCACCCGGGCCCATGGTGAAGTCGCTGTCCCGGCCGCCCAGCCGCCAGCGCACCGTGCCGTCGGCCCGATCGATGTCGTAAACCGCGTGGGTGTGCCGGGAGGAGACCAACAGGCTGCCGTCGGGGCCGGGTGCCACCGAGTTGATGTGGAAGTAGTCGTACGGCCGGTCCGGTGTGCCGCTGTTACCCAGCGGCTGTAGGGACTCGGACAGTGGCACGTGGTCGAGGCTGTGCCACTCGAAGAGCACCCGTCCGGTGGCCACGTCGATCTCCTGGGCCACGCCGTCGATCACGCTGCCGTTCCTGGGTCCACCCAGCGCGGACAGGTCCCGAGGCTCGGCCTGGTACACGGTGACCAGCGCGGTGCCGGCGGAGGTGAGCCGGAAGTCGTGCAGGTCGCCCTGGTAGCCGTTGCCGGCCCGCACCCTGGCCAGTTCGTGGTAGGAGGTGTCCATCAGCACGTAGCTGCCCTGCCCGTGGCCCGTCTTCGACGTGCCCTCCCACCAGGTGAGCACCGGCTGTCCCTGGTAGCGCTGCACCCGCAGGTCGGTGACCTCGCCCGGTCGGTGCGGGTCGAACCAGACGACCTCGCCGGTGTTGTCGACGATCATCGGCCCGGACTGTCCGCCGGTGTTCTTGGGGGCGAGCAGGAGGTAACCCGGTGCGGTGTGCTGGGCCGGTGTGGTGACCGTGACCGTGGGCGGGGTCAGATCCGGTCGGGACAGGAAATGCTCGAAACCGACCGGGTGACCAGCGGGATGGGATGTCCCGGTCGAATCGCCCACCAGCGACACCATACTGACCAGGCCCAGGCCGGCCAGAAGCAGCGAAGCCGGCGATCTACGCAGTCGTGATAAAGAAGGCATGCGCTCCAGTCTTACCGCACCCACTCTCGGTGGCGACCGGAGCCGCGTCCGGATCAGGTAAGGAAGTGCGCCCCCCGGCCGGTCGGGTCGGGGCAACCAGGTCACGGTTTGGGTGTCACCCGGGCCGCCGTCCGAGTTTCGTCCTCGCCGGGCACCGGCGGGTCGACCGTAGACTTGTCGGGAGCCATCCCCAACCGCTGGAGTAGTTCTGGTGCCCAATGCCGAACGCGACGACAGACTACGGGCCACCCTCGGCCTCGTCGCTCCCGGAACGCCTCTGCGCGACGGCCTGGAACGCATCCTGCGCGGGAACACCGGAGCGCTGGTGGTGCTCGGCTACGACAAGGTAGTCGAGGAGTTGTGCACGGGCGGATTCCCGTTGAACGTGGAGTTCTCCGCGACCAGGCTGCGCGAGTTGGCCAAGATGGACGGCGCGGTGGTGGTGACCACCGACTGCACCCGGATCGTGCGTGCCGGTGTACACCTTATGCCCGATCCGAGTATTCCGTCTGAGGAGTCCGGCACCCGACACCGTACGGCCGAACGAGTCTCCATCCAGACGCACTGCCCGGTCATCTCGGTGAGCCAGTCGATGCGGATCATCGGGCTCTACCTGGACGGGCGGCGGTACGTGCTGGACAATTCCGCAGCCCTGCTGTCCCGGGCCAACCAGGCGCTGGCCACCCTGGAGCGTTACAAGCTGCGGCTGGACGAGGTCGCCGGAACGCTGTCCGCGCTGGAGATCGAGGACCTGGTGACGGTCCGGGACGCGATGAGCGTCAGCCAGCGTCTGGAGATGGTCCGGCGGATCGCCAGCGAGATCGAGCAGTACGTGGTGGAGTTGGGCACCGACGGGCGGCTGCTCTCCCTGCAACTGGACGAGCTGATGGCCGGGGTGAACGACGAGCGGGAACTGGTGGCCCGCGACTATGTGCCGGCACACTCTGGTCGCCGCACCCGCGGGTTGGAGGACGTGCTGGCCGAACTGGAGTCGCTGTCGGCCAGCGAACTGCTCGACCTGAGCCTGGTCGCCAGGGCGATGGGCTTCGCCCCCACCCCGGAGATGCTGGAGAACGCGGTCAGTCCACGCGGTTACCGGCTGCTGGCCAAGGTGCCCCGACTCCCGGCGACCATCGTGGACCGACTGGTGGAACATTTCGGCGGGTTGCAGAAGTTGTTGGCGGCCACCGTGGACGACCTCCAGACGGTCGACGGGGTTGGGGAGACCCGTGCCCGCACGGTTCGGGAGGGCCTGTCGAGACTGGCCGAGTCCAGCATCCTGGAACGGTACGTCTGAGCGCTTCGGTCCGGGTTCGGCGCGGGGCCATCCGGTCAGCCGAGGGTGAACCTCGCCGGGTCGCTGTGCAGGGACCCTATCCTTGCCACCACCGAGTAGTCGCCGGGAACGGCCGGTGCCGGTGTGCCGACACAGTCAGGATCCGACGACACCGCCGGCCAGGTGACTGAGAAGCGCAGGGTCTGACCCACCCCGATGACCCGTGGGTCCGCCTCGCCGCCCGGATCGCAGTCGTTGCTCGACCAGAACCGCTGGTCGCCCGGATCGCGACCGGGATAGACCAACGCCTCCTGCTTGGCAGCGCCCACGTCCCGGGTGCAGGCGGTGGTCGAGGTGTTGGTCAGGCTCAGTTGGATCAGCGGATGGTCACCGGCCTGGTATGCGGCCTGGTCGGTGTCCACCACCAGGCGCAGCGCCGAGTCCGGGCAGGCCGGCGCGGAGTCGGGTCCGGAGTTCGATCCGGGTTCCGGCCCGGAGTCCTCGGTCCCGTTGTTCCCGACCGGCACGGTGTGTCCGTCGTCACCGGCCGCCGGCGGCCCACCGGCACCGGGGCTGGCGGTGATCGTGCCCCTCGGCGTGTGGCCGGGGCTGACATCGGCGTCGTGCGTCCCGGTGGGGGTTGCCCCACCGGACGGCGCGGCCTTGCCGGACTGTCCCGCCTGGTTGGACGGTTCACCGGCACCGAGCCCGGCGAACAGCGTCCGGAGCAGCAACAGGACAGCGACCAGCACGCCGGCCACGAGGAGTCGTCGACGCCAGTAGACAGAAGGGGATAGCGGTCCCACCGGGCGGAACACGATGCGACGTTATCCGACAACTGCCACTCTTTGTGGCGGCTCGCCGGGTCGGATGTGACCGCGTGTACGGTTCGACCGCTCGACCGCTGTTGGGAGCCGACCCGACGACCGGATGCCGGTGAGGAGACCCGTTGACGACCGCACTCGTCGAGGCCACCGTGGCCTGGTACGCCGACAACGCCCGTGACCTGCCCTGGCGTCGTCCGGACGCCTCGCCGTGGGCCGTGCTGGTCAGCGAACTGATGCTCCAGCAGACCCCGGTGGCCCGGGTGCTGCCGGTCCACCGCGCCTGGCTGGCCCGCTGGCCCACTCCGGCCGCGTTGGCCGCCGACACCCCGGCCGAGGCGATCCGGATGTGGGGCAAACTTGGCTATCCCCGGCGGGCACTGCGGCTGCGGGAGTGTGCCGTGGCGATCGTGGAGCGGCACGGTGGACGGGTACCCGCGGACGTGGACGCGCTGTTGGCACTGCCGGGGGTCGGTGCCTACACCGCCAGGGCGGTCGCGGTGTTCGCGTTCGGCCGGCGCGAGCCGGTGGTGGACACCAACGTACGTCGGGTGGTGGCCCGTGCGGTGGACGGTCAGGGCGACGCGGGCCCGCCATCGACCCGCCGCGACCTGGCCGCGGTGGAGGCGCTGCTACCGGCCGAACCGGCCCAGGCGGCGCGGGCGTCGGTGGCGCTGATGGAACTGGGCGCGCTGGTCTGCACCGCGCGCACCCCGCGCTGCGTCGACTGCCCGGTGGCGGTGACGTGTGCCTGGCGGCGAGCCGGGTGTCCGCCCTACGACGGCCCGAGCCGGCCGGTCCAGCGGTTCGCCGGAACCGACCGGCAGGCACGCGGGCGGTTGCTGGACGTGCTGCGGAACAACGCCGGGCCGGTCAGCCAGGCCGCGTTGGACGCGGCCTGGGACTCACCGACCCAGCGAGCCCGGGCGTTGGACGGGCTGGTCGCCGACGGGCTGGTGGACCCGCTGCCCGACGGCCGGTTCGCCCTGCCCGGCTGACCGAACCGGTCAGGGGAACGACAGCGTGCGGGCGAACAGCGTGACCAGCACCAACATGACCGGGAAGCAGGCCAGGAACATCGCGAAGGTTTGACATCCTCCCCGTCCTGGAGGGCGGGGATTCCTTCCGCGTCACGGGTGGGCCGCGTGGCGCCTGGGTGGGTTACTGCTTCTCAGCACGGTGTCCGAAC
>DATCWR010000309.1:0-2042 GCA_036566245.1 Mycobacteriales bacterium
CAACGCGGCCGGACAGCGATGGGCATCCCCAGCCGGGGCGAACATCAGCGCAGTCGACCTGCTCCACTACCCCGACCACGACGGGCACCCCGGCGCGGTCGACCTGATCACCACCGCAGAGGCCGCCGTCCGGGCCGCACTCGGCCACTCCACACCGACCACCCACGGCCCCGCACGCGTACCAGACGCCCTGCACTACCTGACCATCCACACCCCCGACCTGACCGTGTGGACACCCGCCGCAGGGCAGATCGTCTGGGCACTGTGGGACGACACCCTGTCCCGCGTCGACGTGACCCGCGTGCGGCTCGACTACGACCTGGCACGCCGTCCCTGGCAGCGTCTGGCCGACTGGGCCCACGCCGTACTGGCCCATCCCGACAGCACCCCGCAGGAACGGGACCAGGCCGCCGCCGACCAGGTCCTTGCCGGCCAGGCCCTCGCCAAACTGGGCGAGTACATCGACTGGGAGGGGCGGCACTACGACCAGATCACCGCCCGGTACGACACCGCCCGACGCAGTGCCGATGGGTTCCTGGCCTGGCTCGCGGGCGAGTTGGACCACATCCTGACCGCGGCTCGCGGTCTGCTCGGTGTCGCCGGGCACTCCACCCGCCCGGTCGTACCCTGCCCGTCCTGCTGTGGCCCTGTCGGGCTGTCCCGGGATGACCCGGGAACGACGGAGTGCGGTGGGTGCGGGCGGCGGTTGAGGGTGTCGTCCGGTGAGGCCGCGGACTGGTTTGCAGGTGCCCGGGCTGACGGGTGGTCGCCGTCGTGGTGGCAGGAGGCCAGCTAACCCTCGATCATGCGTCGAGGGTTGTGTTAGCGTGGTCCTCACTTCGGGAGAAGTGTGCCCGAAGGCGGCGCGCGGTGGAGCAGTTTGGTTAGCTCGCCGGTCCCATACGCCGGAGGTCCCGGGTTCAAATCCCGGCCGCGCCACTACGCCCGCGCCTACACTGCGACGAATGCGAATGAGCCTGTTATCCGCCGCAATCCTCACCCTGGTCCTCACCGCGTGCGGCGGGCAGTCGACCCCGACGGACTCACCCGAGCCCGCGGCCAGCACCACCACAGTCGCCGCCTCGCCCACCGTCACCCCGACGCCGGAGACACTGACCGTCGCCCAAGCCGCGAAGCGGTACCAGCAGATCGTCAAGCCGATCAACGACGTCGGTTCCGGTGCCTACGGGAATGCCGCCGACACCTACGACGCGAACCCCAACGGCGTCACCAGAGCCGCGCTCGCCAAGGCTGCCGGCCAGTACGCCGCTGCCCTGCGCGCCGCCTCGGACCAACTCCGGTCCACCGCCTGGCCGGTGAACGCCCAAGACGCCATCGACGCCCTGATCAAGGGCCTGGCCCAAGACGTCGGCGCTGCCAACCAACTCTCCCGTGCGACCACCGACGACCAGGTAGACCAGGCGGTCGCCCTGTTCGACAACGACGGCGTGGTCCAAGCCGTCGAACTGGTCCGCGAGGAACTGGGTCTGCCGCCAGCCTGACCCCGAGGGGGTGGACGCCGTGGCCCTGCGTCCCTGCCTGGGCAGTGCGATCAACCCCCTTGGGCACACGCTGGCCAACGGGTCACGCTGCCCGGCCTGCGCTGCGGCACAGCAACGAGTCAAGGACACCCGCCGCCCCCGGCGTCGCACCGCAGCGGAAACCAGGCGCCGCCGGGAGGCAGTGGCCGCGTACGTCGCCGTTCACGGTTGGGTGTGCCCAGGTTGGCGTCGCGAACCGCATCCGAGTCAGGACCTGACCGCTGATCACGTGGTCGCGGTGGGGGCGGGGGGTCGTGAGGAGGGGCCGTTGACCGTGTTGTGTCGGTCGTGCAACTCGGCACGCGGGTCACGGTGACACAGAGTCACGAAAACGTGTCTCTGTGTGTGCCCGTGTGTACCACGATGTCCGGTTTAGTATGTACCCCGGTGGGTAGCAATGTCCGTTTTCAGACCACTACTGCGCCCCCGGTCCATGGTCCCCAGAATCTCTACGGTTCCCCAGGTTCGAAGGCAGGTGAGCCATGGCCACCTGCCCAGTGT
>DATCWR010000323.1:0-3530 GCA_036566245.1 Mycobacteriales bacterium
GCTGGCGCCGGCGGAGCCGGCGCCCTTGATCTACTACGGCCCAATTCAGCAGTGCACAGTGGTCATGTCTCCGGGATGAGCGTGGGGATGCCGGGTCGTCTGGTAAGAGGGGCTTCGAGGGTGAACAGACCGAGTCCCTCGAGCGTGTCGCGTTTGAGCTTTGCTTGTGCCGTGTCCTCCCATCCGAAGTCGCGCCAGATGACCGGGCCGTCGATTTGTTCGATGGACAGGCGATGCCACAACAACCAAGGTGATCGCATCAGGTGAGTACGATGAGGCGCGTGTCGGATGAGGGCTGGGAAGAGCGTGTCCGTGGGGTGGTGGCCGCCATCACTGATGGGATTACCGCAAGATCGGAGGAGCTTCGTGGGCTGTCCGAGGACGTCATCCGGGAGGTTGAGCTGGACCAGCCCGCTGGACTGCCTGAGGCGTACCGGCTGTTCCTGGTCCTGATCGGTGGTGGTGCTGGGCGGTTCTTCCAGGGCAGCGATGTCTACTACCCCAGAATCTTGGGGCTATGGGAGTCCGCACGTGAGCTTCTCGCCGAGAACGAATCGCCCTTTGTGCTGGAGGGGTCCGACCGGGTCATCCTGATGCATCAGGGCTACTACTTCGACTTCCTCCGAGGCTCCGGGCCGGATCCCGAGGTGTGGTCGTACGAGGAAGGCAGCAGTCGGGGGAACGAGCCCGCTCGGAGTGATGAGCGCTTCAGTGACTGGCTCCATGCGGTAGCCAAGTCGGAGATCCGCGCCTGGGCAGCTTTGGCTGATCGTCAAAAGAGGAGTGAGGTTCGGGAGGACGAACCCTGACGGCACTCGTACCAAGGAACGTGCTGATGTAATGCGCCCTCGTTTTACGTCGATCGCTGGTTCCGGCCGCCGCGGATTCAGCGCTCGCGGGAAGTCCGATCCGCAGCGGGTGCAGATCGTCGGGGACGACCGTCCGCTGTGGTGGGTCGCCGTCCTCGGTCTGCTGCGAATGCTCGGCTGGGTGCTGCGTTCGGCCGCGAGACACCCGGCTGTAACCGCCATGGTAGTGGTCGCGGTGTGGGCACGAGTTGCCCTGGGCTCCGTAGGGGCCGAGGTGTTCGGTCCGGCCGTGGTCGGTCTACTCGCCGCTGCGGCGGGGGTGTGGTGGTGGCGGTGGCCGGCTTCGTTTCGGACAAGGGTCCGGCTTCCTCTCCTTGCCCGGTGGCGGTGGCTGACCGTGTATCAACGGAGTTGGTCGCGGGTGATGGCCGGGTGTGGGCTGACGGTGGTCCGGGCCGGTGAGGTGCACGTGCCGCAGGTCGTTCGACTCACCTCGACCGGGTGGCGTGACCGACTGCTGGTTGCGACGCTTCCCGGTCAGCACCTCGATACGTGGGCCAAGGCCGGCCCCGCGTTGGCACATGCATTTGGATCGCGTGGCTGCCGGTTCGGTTGGTGGATCCGCCTCGGTCTCGGCGTGGGCGGGTGACACGGGGTGTGCCGCGGGTGTGGGTGGAGTTCACCACCCACGATGACCCACTGGCCACCACTGTTGCCGCGTTGCCGGTGCCTGACCCGGCGGATCTGTTCGCGGTGCCGGTGGGGAGGCGTGAGGACGGGTCGCCGTGGCTACTGCGGCTCCTCGGCACCCACGTCCTGGTCGTCGGCGTCACCGGCGCAGGAAAGGGCTCGGTGGTGTGGTCGCTGCTGCGCGGGATCGCCTCGGCAATCCGGGGCGGTGTGGTGGCGGTGTGGGCGATCGATCCCAAGGGCGGCATGGAACTGGGGTTCGGCCGAGGCATGTTCGCCCGGTTCGCCACCGAGACGGCGCATACGAGCGGGGCGCGGTGTGCGACCTGATCCCCGAAGCGACACCAGGTGTCGGGTACGTGCGGCTAGACGGGCAACGCGAACCGGTGCGGGTTCGGGCTGCCTACGTCACCGACACCGACATCCAGTCCATGGCCGGGACCTACCGGGCTGGTGCCTCGTCGGGTCTGCGGTCCGTCCGTCACGGTGAGGAGGCCGCCTGATGATCCCCGAGGTACCTCCGGCCGTGACCGCGCCGGCCTCGAAGGAGTGGACTCTGACCCGGCACCGCAGCGACGTGACCACCGGACTCGCTGACCAGAGTGCCGCCCTCGATGCCTTGGCCGGGCTGTCCGGACGGGACCGGCCATGACCGCGCGGCTCTCGCGGGTGGAGCGTGCCCGGATGCCTCTTGCCCGGGATGTGGTCAAGGCGGTGGCGGTTGAGCACGGGGTGTGTATCCGTCCGGTGCCGGTGCGGCAGACCGATACGGTGACCGGGGAGACGACCGTGGTGGATGTGCCGTGTGGAGCCACGTTCGCCAGCAAGTGCCCTCCCTGCGCGGAGCGGGCTAGCCGGTTGCGGATGGTCCAGTGTCGGGAGGGCTGGCACCTCGACCACGAACCTGACCTGACCGCAGATGACCCGACCGTGCGTCAGCGGAGGCTGATGGCCGACCGGGCTGGGCTGGTCGAGGTTCGTGACCTGGTCGCCGACACGGGCGGGGATGTCGGCCTGGTGGATGAGGCGATCGGGGAGTGCGATCAGGAGATCGCCGACGCCGGGGTGCGCGGCACGGTCGTGCCTGATGCGAAGTCACGGCGGGTGCGGTCGACGCGTCGCCGGCAGGACGCGGCGGATCTGCCTCAGCGGAAGGTCGCGGCGTCCACTCTGGGCCGGGTGTTCGACGGCCGGGACGGGAAGGCGTTCCGCCCGTCGTTGTTCCTCACCCTGACGCTCGATTCCTACGGGCGGGTGCGCGGCGACGGGACGCCGCTCGATCCGGACCGGTACGACTACTCCCGAGCGGCGCGGGACGCGGTGCACTTCTCCAAGCTGGTGGATCGGTTCGTGCAGAACCTGCGCCGGTTCGTCGGCTGGGACGTGCAGTACTTCGCCGCGGTCGAACCCCAACGCCGCCTCGCCCCGCATCTGCACATGGCCATCCGGGGCACCGTCTCCCGGGCGGAGTTGCGTCAGGTCGTCGCCGCCACCTACGCCCAAGTCTGGTGGCCGCAGTGCGACACCCCGGTCTACGAGAATGACCGGCTGCCCATCTTCGAAGAGGACACCGGCCAGTACGTCGACCCGGACAGCGGGATGCCGTTGCTCACGTGGGATGAGGCGCTGGACGACCTGGGCGCGGACCCCGACGCGCAACCCGTTCACGTGGTCCGGTTCGGGCCGGTCCTCGACGTCCAGGGCGTGCTCGCTGGAACCCCTGATGCGGACCGGTGCGTGCGGTACCTGGCCAAGTACCTGACCAAGTCCGTCCACGAATGCCACACCCCCGGCACCGAGGCACAGCGGGCTCACGTGGCCCGGCTCGTCGATGTGTTGCGGTTCGAACCGTGCTCGCCGACGTCGGTCGACTCCATGTCGTGGTGTCGCATCGGCGGCTTCTCCCAGGAGCGGTGAGGACGACGATCCGGGCACATCAGGGGTACGCGTCCCGGTGGGCGCCTGACTGGCCGTGTGGCACGTATGTGGCACGGCGGCTGGCCGGGGGAGTGGTCAGAAGGCCAAACAACC
>DATCWR010000342.1:0-28597 GCA_036566245.1 Mycobacteriales bacterium
CGGAGGCCCGACGGGCCCGGGCCGCCGGTGCGGTGGTTGCCCAGGCCGTGGTCGACGCGGCCGAGGTCGCCCTGGAACACCTGGCCCGTTCCCTGGTCCGGGCCGCCGCGGAGCGGGACGCGATGCAGCAGGCACGGGTACTGCGGGAGAGCGAACTGCTCACCCTGCGGACGTCGGTGCGTGACCTTGGCGCCGAACTGGACCGGCTCACCGACGTGGTACACCGCGACGAGGTGGCCCGGGCCGAGCAGCGGTTGCGGATCGAGGCGCTGGAGGAACGCGCCGCGGCCGAGTACGGCATCGACCTGGACAGCCTGGTCCACGACTACGGTCCCGACGCGTTGGTGCCGCCGTCGGCAGCGGAGGTGGCCGAGTATGAGCAGGCCCGGGACCGGGGTGAACAGGTGGTCGCGCCCCAGCCCGCGCCGTACCAGCGCCGGGCCCAGGAGAAGCGGGCCAGCCGGGCCGAACGCGACCTGGCCCTGTTGGGCAGGGTGAACCCGCTGGCCCTGGAGGAGTTCGCCGCGATGGAGGAGCGGCATCGCTTCCTGGGTACCCAACTGGAGGACCTCAAGGCCACCCGCCGGGACCTGCTGACCGTGGTACGCGAGGTGGACGACCGGATCCACGACGTGTTCGCGCAGGCATACCAGGACACCGCCCGGGAGTTCGAGACCGTCTTCGCCACTCTGTTCCCCGGCGGTGAGGGGCGGCTGGTGCTCACCGCTCCGGACGACATGCTGACCACCGGTGTCGACGTGGAGGCCCGCCCGCCGGGCAAGAAGGTCAAGCGGCTGTCGCTGTTGTCCGGTGGGGAGCGGTCGCTGACCGCGGTCGCGCTGCTGGTGGCGATCTTCCGGGCCCGCCCGTCCCCGTTCTACGTGATGGACGAGGTGGAGGCGGCCCTCGATGACACCAACCTGGGCCGGCTGTTGACCCTGGTCGAGCAGTTGCGCGACGCCAGCCAGCTCATCGTGATCACCCACCAGAAGCGGACCATGGAGGTGGCCGACGCGTTGTACGGGGTGAGCATGCGCGGTGACGGCATCTCCACGGTGATCAGCCAACGGCTCCGGGACCGCGAGTCAGCCTGAGCCGGACCCTCAGCGGCTCCGGGCCAGATCAACGGCGAGGTCGGCGACGGTGGAGTTCGGCGGCACCGCGGTGACCTGGCCGGTGTGCCAGTGGTACAGCCGGGGGCTCAGTGGCGCCGGGGCGCGGTCGTACCTGCGGCGTATCCAGGTGGGAAGGTCACGCAGCGCCCGGGCCGCGGTGTCCGGGTCGGTGACCACGTGGGCCACCAGTTCGTGCTGGGACGGCACCCCGAACAGCACCCCGTAGGGGGTGACCGGTCCGGCCAGTTCATCCATGCACAGCACGGTGGAGGCGGCGAACGGACTGCCGTGCGCCAGAACGTCGTAGTGCCCACGTAACTCGGCCGCCGCCGCCACCGCGTGGACCCGGGCGCGGGTGTTGTCACCCGCCCGCGACCACAGTGTGTCGGTGTCGGCGCCCCAGGAGCGCAGGTGTGCCTCGGGTACCGGCGTGGTACCGGTGGGCAGGTCGTAGACCAGGTCGACGGCCAGTCCCTCGGCCAACACCCGTCGGCCGGTCGACCGGGTGGGGTTCCGCGTCAACACCTGGGCGAGCAGCGCACCGGCCTGCGCAGCCGGCGGTGGACTGGCGCAGAAGCGGGCCGCTGCCCGCGCGGCGGCAACCTGCCGGGCGATCTCCTCGCGGATGAGGTCCGGCCAGTCCCGCAGCGCCCGGCCGGCACAGGTGTGGGCCAGCGCGCGCAGGTCCAGCGTGCTGTCCTGGCCGTCGACCCGGGTCTGGACCATCCCGGCCGGGTGGAACGAGTGCGGCAGACCCGTCGCGGTGAGTTCGGCGTGCACCAGTCGGAGGAGTTCCCGGTGGTACCCGATCGACCAGAACGGCGTCCAGACCGGGAGTAGGGAGGTGTCTCCGGTGGCGGTGCCGGGGCGGCCGGACCGACCGCGTCCGGAGCCGTCGCCTTCACGTTCTTCCCGTCCAAACAGAGGCACATGCCACCTTATCGGACTATGGAGGCATCCCGACGGTGCGAGACAGGATGGGGTGAACGCGGTCACGGCGACGCCCGTCCAGCACCGGAAGGTACGGCCAACCGGCAGGGCGCGCCTGCGGCGAGGCCCGTCCGGCCCCGCGGCCGGCGTGGCGTCAGTGTTGGGCGTGGTCTCTGCAAGGATCGACGGCATGGAGTTCGTCCTCATCGCCCTCGTCATCGTGGTCCTGGCCGCCCTTGCCGTCTCCGCGCTGCTGGTGGTCCGTGGCCGCCGGGCCGAACAGGCCGAGCGGGCCGAGCGGGCTGAGCGGGCGGTGGTCACCGAGGCCCCGCCGGAGGCGGTACCACCCGAGGTACCCGTCGAGATACCGCCCGAGATCCCGGTCGAGGTGCCGGTCGAGGTTCCCGAGCCGGTTGCCGGCCGGATGGTCCGGCTGCGGTCGCGGCTGGCCCGGTCCCAGTCCACCCTGGGCCGCGGCCTGCTCTCCCTGCTGTCCCGCGAGCGGCTGGACGCCCAGGACTGGGAGGACATCGAGGAGGTGCTGCTCACCGCCGACGTCGGCGTCGCGGCCACCGAGCAGATCGTGGAACGGCTGCGCACCCGCAGCAGGGTGCTGGGCACCGCCGACCCGACCCGGTTGCGCGCGTTGCTGACCGAGGAGTTGGTGACCGCGCTGGCACCGGACATGGACCGCAGCCTGCACACCGAGCGACACCCGGACCGGCCGGCCGTGATGCTGGTGGTGGGGGTGAACGGCACGGGCAAGACCACCACCTGCGGCAAGCTCGCCCGGGTGCTCGTCGCGGACCAGCACAGCGTGGTGCTCGGCGCCGCCGACACCTTCCGGGCCGCCGCCGCCGACCAGTTGGAGACCTGGGCCACCCGGGTCGGTGCGGTGACCGTGCGTGGTCGGGAGGGGGCCGATCCGGCCTCGGTCGCCTTCGACGCGGTCCGGCAGGGCATCGACAGCCAGGTGGACACCGTGGTGATCGACACCGCCGGTCGACTGCACACCAAGGCCGGCCTGATGGACGAGCTCGGCAAGGTCAAGCGGGTCGTGGAAAAGCACGGACCGGTGGACGAGACACTGCTGGTCCTCGACGCGACCACCGGGCAGAACGGCATGGTGCAGGCGCGGGTGTTCATCGAGGCGGTCGACGTGACCGGGATCGTGCTCACCAAACTGGACGGGACCGCCCGGGGCGGGATCGTGATCTCGGTGCAGCGTGAACTCGGCATCCCGGTGAAGCTGGTCGGACTGGGCGAGGGTCCCGACGATCTGGCCCCGTTCGATCCGGCCACGTTCGTGGAGGCCCTGTTGGGCGACTGAGCGAGCGACACGATCCTCCTCGATCGTGTCGGCCGGTGGCCCGCCACGCGGGTGTGGACACGCCGGCTGGCGGGTGTTCGGCGTGCCTGGATCGGGCAGGACAGCACACGTCCTGGTCCGTAGATCCCTGGGGGCGTCGTGACCTTCAGCCCACTCGGTCAGCGTGGCATCCCGCTGGACGGTCAACTCCGGAACTGGCGGGAGTTGAACGTTTCGCCGTTGGACCCCGACCGGGCCGATCCGTACACCCGGTGTCGGGTGATCACCATGAACGGCATCGAGACCGAGGCGATCCTGTTCAGCCACCAGTTCTCCAGGCACTGCCCCGACCCCGAGGTCAGACGTGTCCTGGCCGAGATCCGGTACGTCGAACAACAGCAGCAGAAGGCGGTGAACTGGCTGCTCCCGGGTACGGCCTCGGTGTTGGAGACGACACTCGGCTACGAGCAGGTGGCGGTCGACCTGACCGCGTGGGTCGCCCGGATGGAACCGGATCCCTACCTGCGTCAGGCATACCAGTTCGGCGTACTGGAGGACTTCGACCACCTGTACCGCTACGCCAACCTCTACGAGATGGTGGAGCACCGCCAGGCCGAACGGGTCGTCGACGAACTCACCGAGGTGATGCCCGGCCGGCCGACCAGGTTCCACCACCGTGATCCGGCCGACAACCTACGTGAGCCCTACGACCGGAGCACCGTCGACCCGTTGTCGCGGCTGCACGCGTTGACGATCATGTCGGCCGAGCAACAGACGATGAACTTCTACATGAACGTCGGGCCGCAGTACATGGAGCCGATCGCCCGACAGCTCTACCAGGAGATCGGCCTGGTCGAGGAGGAGCATGTCACCCACTACGAGTCACTGGTCGATCCCGGTGAGACGTGGTGGGAGCAGTGGGTCACCCACGAGTACAACGAGTGTTACCTCTACCACTCGTTCATGGAGCAGGAACCCGACCCGACGGTGCGCGCACTGTGGGAACTGCACCTGAACATGGAACTGGAGCACCTGCGGATCGCCGCCGACATGATGCGTCGGCACGGCTCCCAGGAGCCTGAGCAGATCCTCGCCCCCACACTGCCCAACGTGCTGCTGTTCGAACCGAACAAGACCTACATCCGGGAGCTGCTGGACACCCAGATCGACCTGACCACGCTGGGCACCGGCTATGTTCGGGAGGCGCACGAGCGGTTCGAGCGGATGCAGCGGCAGCTCAACGCCGACGAGCGACCACCCAGTGAACGGGTCATCGACGAACACACGGAACGGTTCGGCACCGACTACCGCATCGAGACCGAGGGTCCGCACCCGCGCGCCGAGTTCCGTCAGCAGGCCCGGCGGCGTTGACGAACCGATCCGGTGATCTCGTCCCGTCCGCGACTGCGCCACCGCTGTCCGCCACGGTCCTGATGCGACAGACACTGCGCACGGTGAGCTTCCTGCACTGGCCGGTCGCCCCGGCGGCCGTCGCCCACCTGTTTCCGGTCGGCTGTGAACCTGACGTGCTGGGCGGGCACACCTACCTGGGTCTGGTCGGGCTCCGGGTCACCGCGGCGGGTCTGCGGCGCGGCGGGCGGATGGTCGGGTTCGGCCAGGTCAACGTGCGGTTGTACTCCCGGGACGGGCAGGGGCGGCAGGGCGTGGTGTTCCTCTCGCTGGACGTGGACCGACCCGACGTCGCCCTGGCCGGTCGGCTGTCGACCGGGCTGCCCTTCCGGTGGTCCCGGGTCGACGTGGCAGACGGTGGCCTCGCTGTTCGCTGTCGGCGGCGATGGCCCGCCCTCGGCACGGTCACCAGGTGGCTGCTCGAGGTGGGTGCGCCGGTGCTGGACCCGTCGCCGTCGGACATCTTCCTCACCGCCCGGTGGGGCCTGCATGCCGCTCGTCTGGGCAGCACCTGGTGGCTGCCGATCTCCCACGAACCGTGGCGGCTGTACCGGGCCGAACCCCGTGTCTGGCACGACGAACTGGCCGCAGCCGCGGGAGTGCCCGTCCCGGTGGGTACCCCGCCGTCGGCGCTGTGGTCACCGGTGACGCACGCCCGACTGGGCCGGCCGGTGCGGCTGTAGGGAGGCGGCGTCCCGGACCGACCGGCCGGTCGGACGTGGGGTGCTCAGCGGTGGTCGGCCACCAGTTCCACCTTGATGCCGTCCGGGTCGAGCAGGTAGGCCGCGTAGTGGCCCTCGCCACCGGCCCACGGATACCGGTCGGCGTAGAGCATGCGGGTGCCGTGGGTCATCAGTTCCACGGCCAGTGCGTCCACCTGCGCGGGCCCGCCGGCACACAGCGCCAGGTGGTTCAGTCCGACCCGACGCCGGTGGTAGGCCGGCTCGCACGCGTCCGGGGCGGCCTGCACCAGCACCAGGTAGACCCCGTCCCGGCTGCGCCACGAGCATCCGGCGTCCCAGGACTGGTACGGCATCCACCCCAGCCTGGTGAGCAGGGTGTCCCACCAGCGCGCCGAGGTGCGTAGTGAGGACACGTACAGCTCGACGTGGTGCAGCATCATTCCGTTGGCCCTCCAGCCCGTCAGACGGTGTCGTCAGGTGTCGCTCCCCAGGTCACGGGTTCCGCCGGGGCGCGGTCCAGGAGGACGTGGCTGAGCCCGGGGCGGGTGGCCAACACCAGCAGTCGGTCGTCGGCGGTGAGCAGCAGGCCCTCGTGGGGCGTCCAGTAGGCCTCGCCGGCGGCCCGGACGACGGCCAACACCCGCACGTCGCCGGACCGGTTGACCCGCGACACCGGCGCACCGTCCAGCGCCGATGTCGGCGCCACCGGAACGTCGGCGAGCAGCAGCACCCCCCGCCCCACCGGGATGGTGGCCACCAGACGGCGTTCCAGCATGGCTGCGGCGAACGCCGGTGCGGCCAACATGGAGACACTGCGCGAGATGTCGATACCGAACCCGCTCTCCACCAGCCTGGCCAGTTCGCTGTCGAACAGCCGCAACACCACCCGCACGTCCGGTCGTAGCGTGCGGGTGGACAGGCCCACCTCCAGGTTGGTCTCGTCGTCGTCGGTGACCGCGAGCACGCACCGGCTGTGTTCCACCCGGGCCGCCAACAGCGTCTCGGTGCGGCTGGCATCGCCGAGCACCACCGGGACACCCAACCGGCGGGCCAGCCGGACACCCGAGGCGCCCTCGTCCCGCTCCACCCCGACCAGCGACACCCCCAGGGCGTGCAGTTGCTCCATCACGGTCGAGCCCACGTCACCCAGACCGCACACCACCACGTGTCGTTCGGTTCGGCCGGGCAGGGGCCCCAGCGCGCGCGACAGCCGGGTGCTCACGATGGCGTCCACCACGGCCGCGGTCACCACCGGGATCATGGTGATGCCAACCAGTGTGATGCCCAGTTGGACGCCCTTGAGCCAGCCGTTGGTGTTCAGCATGATGTCGCCCGACCCCGCCGCGGTCAGGACCACCGCGTAGGCGGCGTCGGCCAACGAGAGCTGCCCGAGCGTTGTGTACAACGCGGTACCCACCAGCAGCAGCCCGACCAGGGCGGCGAAGGCCACCATCAGCCGGTGGTCGACCAGCACCCGGACGGCGGCCAGTGCCGTCGCGATCCGAGACCGGGTGCGGTTGTCAGGCCGCCTACCGGACCTGCCGTCGGCAACCGCCAGGACCACGTCGGCGGTGTCCGGATCGTCGGGCAGCAGCCGTGGGCCACCCGGGGCCGTGGTGTCGGCCACGCCGCACACCACCTCCCGGGTGTTCCGGTCCCGGACGGTGACCACCAGGGTCCGGTTGGCCACCGTGACCGGGTGTGCGGACAGCTCACCGAGCGCCGCTGCCACGAACGACGGCGCGGCCAGGGCCGAGTCGGACAGCATCGCGGCGTCGTCGAACATCGGGCGGACCCGCTCACCCAGGGTGGAGTTGAACATCCGGATCACCAGGCGTAGCCGCGGGTTCTGTTCCTGCGCGGCCAGCGCGATGCGGAGGTTACCCACGTCGTCCGCGTCGACCAGCGCCATGGCGCGTGCGGTCGGTAACCGGGCCCGTCGGAACGCCTCGCGGTCCGGGCGGGAGGACTCCACCACGGTGGCGCCCAGCGCCCGCACGGTACGGGCCATGTCATCGCGCCGGGACGGCAGGATCACCACGACGTCCTCGTCCAACCGGCGCAGTTCCTCCACCAGTCGGACTGCGAGTTGTTCGCAGCCACAGACGATGAAATGGCCAGAACGTCGTGGGATCCACGCGGCACTGGGCACGATGTGATGGTAACCGAGTGTCACCGGCAGTGGCTTCGGTCGTCGAAATCCTGACTCCCTGTCACCCGAACGGCGGTATAACCGGGCCGATCTGGCTCGGCAGCCCGCGCCACCGGCCCACCGTGGGTAACCAGACTGTTGCGTCGCGGATGGTTCGTTCATACCCGCGAAACATGGCTGGCCGCCGGCCGAAACACCAACCCCCGATCCTCGGAAGGGACCGGGAGGAGACCGATGCACATCGACAGTGGTGACACCGCGTGGGTGCTGGTGGCCAGTGCGCTCGTCCTGCTGATGACACCGGGCCTGGCGTTCTTCTACGGCGGGATGGTGCGGGCCAAGAGTGTGCTGAACATGCTGATGATGAGCTTCGCCTGTATCGCGGTGGTCAGCGTGCTGTGGGTGCTCTACGGCTACACGCTGGCGTTCGGCACCGACGTCGGTGGCGGGCTGCTCGGCGACCTGGGCCACCTGGGACTGGCCGGCACGCTCACCGGGGTGAACGGCACCGTGCCGACACTGGCCTTCGCCTCGTTCCAGTTGATGTTCGCCATCATCACCCCGGCTCTGGTCAGCGGCGCGGTGGCCGACCGGACCAGGTTCGGCGCGTGGGTGCTGTTCACCGCGTTGTGGGTGACCGTGGTGTACTTCCCGGTCGCACACTGGGTGTTCTTCCTCGACCACGGGCACGGTGGGTGGATCGGGGACCGGCTGCGGGCGCTGGACTTCGCCGGCGGCACCGCGGTGCACGTCAACGCCGGCGCGGCCGCGCTGGCGCTGGCCCTGGTGCTGGGCCGACGGATCGGCTGGCCACGGGTTCCGATGCGGCCGCACAACCTGCCCCTGGTTCTGCTCGGCGCCGGGCTGCTGTGGTTCGGTTGGTTCGGTTTCAACGCCGGATCGGCCCTGGCCGCCGACGGTCTGGCCGCCACCGCCTTCATGAACACCCAGGTCGCGACCGCCGCGGCGGCGCTGACCTGGATCGTGGTGGAGCGGGTCCGGCAGGGCCACTGTTCCACGCTGGGTGTGGCTTCCGGTGCGGTGGCCGGGCTGGTCGCCATCACCCCGGCCTGTGCCGCGGTCAACCCGCTCGGTGCGCTGGTGGTGGGGGCGGTGGCCGGCGCGGCGTGTGCGTTCGCGATCTCGCTGAAGTACCGGTTCGGGTTCGACGACTCCCTGGACGTGGTCGGTGTGCACCTGGTGGGTGGCGCGGTCGGCTCGTTGCTGGTCGGCCTGTTGGCGACCAGCACGGTGACCGGCGGGGTGTCAGGGCTGTTCTATGGCGGTGGGCTGGCCCAACTTGGTCGGCAGGCGGTGGCGGTGGCCGCGGTCGGCGGTTACTCGTTCGGAATGTCCTTCGGGCTGGGCATCCTGGTGGACCGGGCGGTGGGGTTCCGGCTGGCCGAACACGCCGAGGTGTCCGGCGTGGACCTGGCCGTGCATGCCGAACCGGCGTACCGTCTCGCCGCCGAGCCGACCCATCCGGCACCGACCCACCCGGGACCGGCTCGACCAGCGGCTCCCGAGCCCGCCACCCGTCCGGCCGGACGACCGGCCGGTGGACCGGGGCACGGCACACCGCCCGAGCAGGTGGTGACCCCGGCCGCAGGGAAGTCCGTGGCCGGGGAACCCGGCTGACCGAACGACCAGGGTCACCGGGTCTCGGAGCTTGGACCTCTCGTGCGGGCCGGGTGGCGTCTACCCTGTCTGTGGATCGGCAGGACCGTCGCTCCAGCGCAGGCCGAACGGCATCGCCCTCTTCGAGAAGGATCACAGGCTCTCGTGTTCGACACCCTTTCCGACCGTCTCACCGCGGCCATGTCGTCCCTGCGTGGGAAGGGCCGGCTCTCCGACGCGGACATCGATGCGACCTGCCGTGAGATCCGTATTGCCCTGCTTGAGGCCGATGTCGCGGTTCCAGTGGTGCGAACCTTCGTCGCGGCGGTCAAGGAACGTGCCCGCGGCGAGGAGGTGTCCCGGGCACTCAACCCGGCCCAGCAGGTCATCAAGATCGTCAACGAGGAACTGATCGCGATCCTGGGTGGCGAAACCCGCCGGCTGCGACTGGCCAAGAACCCACCGACCGTGATCATGCTGGCCGGGCTCCAGGGTTCCGGTAAGACCACCCTGGCGGGCAAGCTCGGCCGCTGGCTGCGGGCCCAGGGGCACACCCCACTGCTGGTCGCCGCCGACCTCCAGCGGCCCAACGCGGTCACCCAGTTGCAGGTCGTCGGACAGCAGGCCGGGGTGGACGTGTTCGCCCCCGAGCCGGGCAACGGGGTGGGCGACCCGGTGGCGGTGGCCGGCCAGGGTGTGGAGGAGGCGAAGCGCACCCTGCACGACGTGGTGGTGGTGGACACCGCGGGCCGACTGGGTGTGGACGCCGAACTGATGGCCGAGGCCGCGGCGATCCGGGACGCGGTACGCCCGGAGGAGACCCTGTTCGTGCTGGACGCGATGATCGGCCAGGATGCGGTGCGCACGGCCGAGGCGTTCCGGGACGGGGTGGGGCTCACCGGCGTGGTGCTCACCAAGCTCGACGGTGACGCCCGCGGCGGTGCCGCGCTGTCGGTCCGGCAGATCACCGGCGAGCCGATCCTGTTCGCCTCCACCGGTGAGAAACTGGCCGAGTTCGACGTCTTCCACCCGGAGCGGATGGCCTCCCGCATTCTGGGCATGGGCGACGTGCTGACCCTGATCGAGCAGGCCGAGGCCACCTTCGACGCGGCCGAGGCCGAACGGATGGCCGGCAAGATCGCCACCGGCACCGACTTCACCCTGGAGGACTTCCTCCAGCAGATGTTGGCCATCCGCAAGATGGGGCCTATCTCCAGCATCCTCGGCATGCTGCCCGGTATGGGGCAGATGAAGGAGGCGATCAACCAGGTCGACGACCGGGACCTGGACCGCACCGCCGCCATCATCCGGTCGATGACTCCCGGCGAACGTCAGGACCCCAAGATCATCAACGGTTCCCGCCGGATCCGGATCGCCCGTGGCTCGGGTGTCACCGTCACCGAGGTGAACAGCCTGGTCGACCGGTTCTTCGAGGCCCGAAAGATGATGCAGCAGATGGCTGGCCAGATGGGCATGCCGGGCCTGCGCCGCGGCAAGGCCGCGACCAAGGGCAAGGGCAAGAAGGGCAAGGGCGCCAAGAAGGGCAAGCGCAAGGGCGGGCCGACGCCACCCAGGCTGCCGGCCGGGGGGATGGGAGGCATGCTCGACCAGTTGCCACCGGGCACCTCGTTGCCGGACCTGTCCAAGCTGAAGCTGCCCAGGCAGTGAGTGCGTCACTGCACGTGCGGGCGGTGTTACTGCCCGACGGGGTGGAACGCGACCTGTGGGTGCGCGACGGTCGGCTCACCTTCGAACCGGTGCCCGGCGCCGAGACGGTGGCGCGTGGTGGGTTCGCCCTGCCCGGCCTGGTGGACGCACACTGCCACCTGGGCCTGACCCCCACCGGGCCGGCGTTCGGGGACGACCTGCTCGCCCAGGCCTACGCCGACCGGGACACCGGTGCCCTGCTGCTGCGCGACTGCGGTTCGCCGGTGGACAACCGTCACCTGCTCGATCGCCAGGACATGCCCCGACTGATCCGGGCCGGCCGACACCTGGCCCGCCCGAAACGGTACATCCCGGGCGTGGGGGTCGAGTTGGAGCCGGACGAACTACCCGCCGCGGTCGAGGAACAGGCCCGCTACGGCGGCGGCTGGGTCAAACTCGTCGGGGACTGGATCGACCGCTCCACCGGCGACCTGGCCCCGCTCTGGCCGGCCGCCGTGCTGGCCGAGGCGGTCCGCCGGGCGCACGAGGCCGGTGCCCGGGTGGCCGTGCACACCTTCGGCGAGGAGGCCCTGCCCGACCTGGTCGCCGCCGGGGTCGACTCGATCGAACACGGCACCGGGCTGACCGAGGACATCGTCGAACTGGTGGCCCAACGCGGTATCGCGCTGGTGCCCACCCTGATCAACGTGGAGAACTTCCCGGGAATCGCGGCAAAGGCCGGGAAGTACCCGATCTATGCCGAACGGATGCGCCGGCTGTACCGGTCGGCGTCCGGGCGGATCCGTGCCGCGTACGAGGCCGGCGTGCCGATCTACGCCGGCACCGACGCGGGCGGCATGCTGCCACACGGCCAGGTGGTGGCCGAGATCCAGGCGCTGCACGCCCTCGGGTTGTCGCCCGAGGCGGCGCTGGCGGCCGGGTCATGGTCGGCCCGGGACTGGCTGGGCCTGCCCGGGCTGGCCGAGGGTGCCCCGGCCGACCTGGTCGTCTACGACCGGGACCCGCGCACCGACCTGTCCGTGCTGCACACCCCGACCCGCATCATCCTGCGCGGCCAGATCGTTACCCCGATCGTCGGCTGAGACCTCGGCGGCTGGAGGCACCCGTGCCACACGTCGTGCTGGTCAACGGGTTGCCCGGGTCGGGTAAGACCACCCTGGCCCCCGAACTGGCCGCGCGGTTGCGGGTGCCGGTGTTCGCCAAGGATGTGATCAAGGAGACTCTGTTCGACTGGATCGGGGTCGGGGACCGGGACTGGTCGGCCCGGCTCGGCGCGGCCAGCATGGAGGTGATCTGGTCGCTGCTGGGCGCCTGCCCGGTCGACGCGGTGGTGGAGAGTTGGTTCTCCCCGGCCTCGCGCGAACTGGTACGCGCCGGGTTGAAGCGGGCCGGGGCCGGCGACGTGCTGGAGATCTGGTGCGACGTGCCGTTCGACACCGCGTTCTCCCGGTTCGCCGAGCGTGCCCCGCGCCGTCATCCCGGCCACGTCGAACACGAGGTGGTGGCCACATACCGGGCGCGGTTGTCTGACGCGGCTCACCCGCTCAACCTCGGTCCGGTGTTGCGGGTAGCCACCGACGCCCCGGTGGATCTGCCCGCCGTGATCGCCTGGATCGAGAGTCGGTGGCAACGGTCACCGGTCGAGGACGGTCTGACCGCACCGGACGGGTGGGAGCAGGAGTCGGGCCCCCTAACGGAACGGAAGGCCGCCCAGGTGGTGTTCGCCGCGGCGGACACGGCGACGGGTCCGCCACCGACCGGTGGTCAGGACGGCGCGGACGGGTGCCACCGCCCCCGCCGGTAACATGTGCGGCCATGGCAGCCGTACTCACTCCGCGGGGACAGGACTTCCCCCGCTGGTACCAGGACATCATCGGTAAGGCCGAACTGGCTGACAACGGGCCGGTACGCGGCACCATGGTGATCCGACCGTACGGCTACGCGCTGTGGGAGCGGATGCAGGCTGAGGTGGACGCCCGGATCAAGGCGGCCGGCGCGGTCAACGCCTACTTCCCACTGTTCATCCCGGAGAACTACCTGCGCCGGGAGGCCGAGCACGTCGAGGGCTTCAGCCCGGAACTGGCCGTGGTCACCCACGGTGGCGGCAAGCAGTTGGACGAACCGGTGGTGGTCCGCCCCACCAGCGAGACGATCATCAACAGCTACTTCGCCAGGTGGGTGCAGAGCTACCGTGACCTGCCGCTGTTGATCAACCAGTGGGCCAACGTGGTGCGCTGGGAACTGCGACCCCGGGTCTTCCTGCGCACCACCGAGTTCCTCTGGCAGGAGGGCCACACCGCGCACGCCACCGAAACCGACGCCCGCGACTACGCCCGGAAGATCCTGCACGAGGTGTATGAGGACTTCATGGTCAACGTGCTGGCGGTGCCGGTGCTGGTCGGCCGCAAGACCGCCCGGGAGCGGTTCGCCGGGGCCACCAACACGCTCACCTGTGAGGGCATGATGGGCGACGGCAAGGCGCTCCAGATGGGCACCAGCCACGAGCTCGGCCAGAACTTCGCCAAGGCGTTCGGCATCGAGTACCTGGCCGCCAGCGGCGGGCGGGTACACGCCTGGCAGACCTCCTGGGGGGCCTCCACCCGGATGGTCGGTGGGCTGATCATGTGCCACGGAGACGACTCCGGGCTACGGGTGCCGCCCCGGCTGGCCCCGATCCAGGTGGTCGTGCTGGCGGTCAAGGAGCAGGCGGTCGAGCGGGCCCGCGCACTGGCCGCCGAACTGCGTGACGCCGACCTGCGGGTCGAACTGGACGACCGGGTGGACACCCCGTTCGGCCGGCGCGCGGTGGACTGGGAACTCAAGGGTGTGCCGGTACGGGTCGAGATCGGCCCGCGTGACCTGGCCGAGGGCAACGCCACCGTGGTCCGGCGGATCGTCGGCGGCAAGACCCCGGTGGCCCTCGACCTGGTCGGCAAGGCGGTCCGGGACGCCCTGGCCGACGACCAGGCCACCTTGCTGGCGCAGGCCCGCGAGCACCGCGACGCCCGTATCGCCGACGTCGACACGGTCGAGGAGGTCGTCGAGGCCGCCTCCACCGGATTCGCCCGGGTGCCCTGGGCGGCACTGGGTTCGGAGGGTGAGGATCGGCTGGCCGAGCATGCGGTCACCGTGCGCTGCCTGGTCCGCGCGGACGGCACGGTGCCCGACTCGGAGTCCGAACCGGACCTGCTGGCCTACTGCGCCCGGGCCTACTGACCGGGCGTCCCAGCCGCGAGCCTGGCGGCCAGAACCTCCGGCGGGTCGTAGGGCGGGGCGCCGTCGAGCTGACGGAACGCACGTTCCAGCGCCGTCCTGGCCGAGTGTTCGGGCAACGGCAGTGACCGCCACGCCTCGGTGTCCCCTGGGCGTTCGGCATGGGCGGTGCGGGCCAGAGCGGCCACCTGTCGCAGTTCGTCGGCCTGGGTCTGGACGTGGCCACGGTCGACCACGTCGCCGTGACCCGGTACCACCGGGCCGGCCACCAGTGGCAGCAGCGCGTCGAGGGTGGCCGGCCAGTCCAACGGGAAGGCGTCCTCGAACGCAGGTGGGGCGCCCTCCTCCACCAGGTCGCCGGCGAACACCACGCCGGCGTCGGGTACCTGGACCACGATGTCGTTGTGGGTGTGCCCCCGGCCCAGGTATCGCAGCCGCACCTTCCGTCCGCCGACGGTCAGGTCCGCACCGGCGGTGAAGGTGTGGTCGGGTGGCACCAGTTCGGTGGCCTGGTAGTCGGCGGCCAGGTCGACACGCCCGCGGTCACGGGCACCGGCGACCAGCCACCCGCGCATGAACTCGCCGTACTCGGCGACCGTGGCCGCGCAGTCCCGGTGACCCCACCGGGCCGCCGGAGGGAACGCGGCGTTGCCGAAGAAGTGGTCGAAGTGGGCGTGGGTGTTGACCACCGCCCGACACGGATGTGGGGTCACCCGTCGGATCGCCTCGACCAGGTCACGCCCCTGGTGCTGGGTGGAGCAGGTGTCGACGACCAGATAGCCGCCGTCACCGACCACCAGGCCGACGTTCAGGTCGCAGAAGTCACGGTGTTCGTGGCGACGGGTGAACACGCCGTCACCCAGTTCGCGCCAGGCGAAGTCCATTCGGTTCCCTCCGGAGGTGCCGCCGCGGTGTCGGGGCGGCACTGTGACGTCGATCCTGCGGTGTGGTTCGATCTGGCACGGTCATGTCTGGCAGAATGGCCGGCCGAGTACCCGGTGCGTGCACGGCCCTCTCACCGCCCACACGCCGTGTCCCTGGGGCGGACACTCTGTAACCCCACGCGGGGCTGCCCGCCCACCCGTTCGATCATCTGGAGCATCCACACCCGTGGCAACCAAGATCAAGCTGATGCGGCTCGGTAAGACACATGCCCCTCAGTACCGCATCATCGTGGCCGATGCCCGCAACAAGCGGGATGGTCGGGCAATCGAGACGATCGGTAAGTACCACCCGAAGGAAGACCCTTCTCTCATCGAGGTCAACTCCGAGCGTGCCCAGTACTGGCTCTCGGTGGGCGCCCAGCCGACCGAGCCGGTGCTGGCCATCCTCAAGCGGACCGGAGACTGGCAGCGGTTCAAGGGTCTGCCCGCCCCCGAACCGCTGCTGACCGCCGCCCCGCGCGCCGACAAGCGGGCGATCTTCGAGGCCGCCGCCAAGGAGGCCGCCGCCGAACCCACCACCGAGGCCACCACGCCGAAGAAGAAGTCCGGTCGGAAGGCAGCCAGGAACGGCGAGTCCGCCGGTGCGGACAAGCCAGCCGAGCAGACCAGCGAGTCCGGCGCGCAGGCCGACGCATCCGCGGAGAAGTAAGTGCTCGAGGCCGCGCTTGAGCACCTGGTTCGTGGCATCGTCGACAATCCCGACGACGTACGTGTCGACCTCGTCAACTCCCGGCGCGGGCGCCGGCTGGAGGTGCGCGTGCATCCCGATGACCTGGGCAAGGTGATCGGGCGAAACGGGCGCACCGCCAAGGCGCTGCGTCTGGTCATGAACGCTGTCGGCGGGCGCGGCGTACGGGTCGACGTGGTCGACACGGACTACCGGTAACTCTCGGGCACGTCGGTGGAACTCGTTGTCGGCCGGATTGGTCGGCCACACGGCGTGCACGGGGACGTGGTCGTCGACGTGCGGACCGACGATCCGGACGCCCGCTTCGCGGTCGGGTCGGTGCTGGTCACCGACCCGACCGAGCGTGGCCCGCTCACCGTGTCGGCCGCCCGGTGGCACTCCGGGCGACTGCTCGTCCGGTTCGAGGGTGTGCACGGCCGGGAGGACGCTGACCTGCTGCGCGGCACCATGCTGGTCGTCGACTCGACCGACCTGCCCCCCATCGACGACCCGGACGAGTTCTACGACCACGAACTGGTCGGACTGACCGCGCTGCTACCCGACGGCTCCCGACTCGGTGAGGTCACCGACGTGGTGCACGGCGCCGGCGGCGACCTGCTGGTGGTGGCCAGGGCGGACGGGCGCGAGGCACTGGTGCCGTTCGTCGGCGCGGTGGTGCCGACCGTTGATCCGGCGGTCGGACATCTGGTCGTGGATCCCCCCGAAGGTCTGCTCGATCTGTAGGTGTTGGTTGTCGCCTTACGCTGTGGTCGGGTAGGGCGGGCTCAGGCGGCGATCTGCGGCGTCGGGGGTCCGCTCACGTGTGTCGGTACACGCCACGCGGACCCCACTCCTTGCATCTCATCCACCTGAGCCCACCCCGGTGGTCTGGTGGCCATTCCGTGGTTCGGGTGGTTGGGGTGATCTCCGGCGGTGGGGTCACGGCCAGACGGGTTCTCACTCGGGTAGGTCCGCCTCGCCGGTGGAGGCGTGCATCACGCCAGGCAGTCGACTGATCTCCTCGAGCAGGGGCGTCAGCGGTCGTTTGCCCTGCACGCGCAGCACGATCACGGCGACACCCTCGCCGTTCTCGTCAGACTCCTCCCGTTCGACCCGCAGGTTCGTCACGGTGAAACCACCGCCGGTGCAGGCCTGGATCGCCTCCCGCAGCACACCGCGTCCACTCCGGTAGGCGATCCGGACCAGTTGTGGCCCGCCCCGGACCCGGTAGAGCAGGTTCTCCACCGGGGCGTAACCCAACACGATCAGCAGGTGCGCGGCGGTGGCCGCGACCGCCAGTACCACCAGCCCGGCACCACAGGCCATCCCGACCCCGGCGACCAGCCAGACCGACGCCGCGGTGGTCAGGCCGCGGACCACGTCACGGCGGACGAAGATCAGGCCGCCGCCGATGAAACCGATGCCGGTGACGATCTGGGCGGCCACCCGGGACGGGTCGAGCACCACCTGCCCGGGCGTGAGAATGTCGGAGAAGCCGAACTTCGACACCAGCATGAACAGTGCGGCTCCCACGCCCACCAGGGTGTGCGTCCGCATTCCGGCGCTCTTGGCCCGCAGCTCGCGTTCGAAGCCGATCACCGTGGACAGCAGCAGGGCGAGCCCCAGGTAGGCCAACATGCGGCCCGTCCCGGTGTTCACCACGTCCGAAGCCAACTCGTACACCGGCTGCCTCCCGGGGGATCGACCGTGGTGGGTACCGTGGCGACACCATGCGCATCGACGTTGTCACGATCTTCCCCGAGTATCTGGCCCCACTCCGTCAGTCACTGTTGGGTCGGGCGGTCGACCGCGGGCTGGTTGACGTGCGGGTCCACGACCTGCGCCGGTGGACGACTGATCCGCACCGCACCGTCGACGACGCGCCCTACGGCGGTGGTCCGGGCATGGTCATGCGGCCCGAACCGTGGGGTCGGGCGTTGGACGAACTGTGCCGCGACGACCCACCGCCGCGGATGGTGGTGCCAACCCCGGCGGGGGCCCCGTTCAACCAGGAACTGGCCGCCGAACTGGCTGGCGAGCCGTGGCTGGTGTTCGGTTGCGGTCGCTACGAGGGGATCGACAACCGGGTGGTGGAGTACGCCCGGGAGTGGATGCGGGTGGACGAGGTGTCGCTGGGCGACTACGTGCTGGCCGGCGGTGAGGTGGCCGTGCTGGTGATCGTCGAGGCGGTCACCCGGTTGCTGCCCGGTGTGGTGGGCAACGTCGACTCGGTGCGGCAGGACTCGTTCGCCAACGGCCTGCTGGAGGGACCCGCCTACACCCGGCCGAGGTGCTGGCGTGGCCGGTCGGTGCCCGAGGTGCTGCTGTCCGGGGACCACGCCGCGGTGGACCGGTGGCAGCGGTCCCAGTCGCTGCTGCGGACCGCCCATCGACGCCCAGAACTGCTCGCCGCACTGCCTCCCGGTGAGCTCGACGAGAACGACCGGAGAGTGCTGGCCGAAGGCGGATTTCCCCTCTCCGGACCAGATGTGGCACCCTGGTAGGGTTGCCATGGGCAGAATCTGGCCCGGGCATCCCCGACAACCGCTCCGGCGTGCCCCCGTGCGCGCCCGCCATACGAGGAAGCGAAGACCGCGATGAACACGCTGGACGCCCTGGACGCCGAGTCGCTGCGTTCTGACATCCCGGACTTCCGCCCAGGCGACACCGCGAAGGTGCACGTGCGCGTGGTCGAGGGCAACCGGTCCCGGATCCAGGTCTTCCAGGGCGTGGTGATCCGCCGGCAGGGCGGTGGGATCCGTGAGACGTTCACCGTGCGGAAGATCAGTTTCGGGGTGGGGGTCGAACGGACCTTCCCGGTGCACAGCCCGGTGATCGACAAGATCGAGGTTGTGGTCCACGGCGACGTCCGGCGAGCGAAGTTGTACTACCTGCGTGGCCTGCGCGGAAAGGCCGCCAAGATCAAGGAAAAGCGCGCCACCACGGCTCGCTGACGACGGTCGCGACCTGCCGGGGTTAGGCTGGTCTCGATGGCAGACGACGCACCGGCCGGCGCCGGAACAGACGAGACCACAGGCCAGGGTCAGGCGCGTCCCAGCAATGGCGACGCCGCCGGGAGGGGCCTCCCCTCGGCCGCCACCGGCGGTCCTGTCCCGACCGGACAGGCTCCGGTCACCAGCAACGGCATGATCGAGAACGACACCGCGGCGGTGGGTGGAATCGACCCGACCGCCACGGTGCCGACCACCTCGCCGGCACGGCCGGCACCAGCCTCCACGCCGACCGCGGTTCCGCCGGCGGGTGCCGGGACCGGCCCAGATCCCCAACCGAACGGGCCGGCCCTGAACGGAGATCCCACGTCAGTGGTGGGGTTCGCGGCTCCCTCGGGTTCCGGGTCGGACACCGAATCACACGCCGCGTCGGTCGCGGGGAGAGCGGACGTACCCGTTGCCGAGGCCGGAGCCCGGTCCCCCCGCTGGTCGCGGCGGGCACGGGCCGGAAAGCCTCGCTCGTTCTGGCGGGAGCTTCCGGTCCTGGTGGTCATCGCCGTGGGGTTGGCGGTCCTGATCAGGAGTTTCCTGGTGCAGGCGTTCTTCATCCCCTCCGGCTCGATGGAGACCACGCTGCACGGCTGTCCCGGATGTTCCGGTGACCGGGTGCTGGTCAACAAGGTCGTGTACGACATCCACGATCCACGGCCCGGCGACGTGGTGGTGTTCCGTGGACCCCCGTCATGGGACGCCGAGGTGCCGGTGAGCGAGCCGGGCAACGTGGTGGCCCGGGCACTGCACTGGGTCGGCCAGACCGTCGGTGTCTCCCAACCCGACGAGAAGGACTTCGTCAAGCGGGTGATCGCGGTCGGCGGGCAGACCGTCGCCTGCTGCGACCCGCAGGGTCGGGTCACCGTCGACGGGGTACCGCTGGACGAGCCATACATCTACCTGTCGAACAGCGACTCCCAGTCGCAGCCGTTCGGTCCGGTGACCGTGCCCGAGGGCCGGTTGTGGGTGATGGGTGACCACCGTGACGGGTCGGCAGACTCGCGGGCGCACCTCGACGACGGGACCAGCGGCACGGTGCCGGTGAGCGACGTCATCGGTAAGGCTTTCGTGATTGTCTGGCCACCTTCCCGGTGGAACATCCTGGATACCCCGACGACCTTCCACGGCATGTCTTTGGGCGAGTTGTCGGTGGGGATGCCGATGGCACTCGGCGTGGTGGGCACCCTGCCGGTGGCCGCGTTCCGCCGCCGTCGACGCCGTGGCTCCGGTGACTGACGGGACTGGTATCTCACCGGACCCACTCTGGCGGCCGGTGGCCCGGATTCTGCTGATGGACGGGTCGGGCCGACTGCTGTTACAGCGGGCCTGCGAGCCGGGTAACCCGGCGCGGGGCCAGTGGTGGGAGGTTCCCGGCGGTGGCATCGAGCCGGGCGAGGACTCGGTGGACGCGGCGATACGTGAGTTGGCCGAGGAGACCGGACACGTGGTGGAACGGGCCCAGGTGGGACCGGTCTGTTGGACCGGCCAGGTCCGGTTCGCCTGGGGTGGTGTCGTCCACCATGCCAGCATGGTGATGCACCTTGCCCGGATCGGTGAACCTCCCGGGCCGACCCGGCCGACCGCGTTCACCGCTGAGGAGCAGGGTTCGCTTCTGGGGGCGAGCTGGGTGTCACCAGAGGAACTGGCCGGGATGTCCACCGTCCCACCTGGACTGTTTGGTGATCTGCCCCGCCTGTTGGCCGGCGAGTCGGTCCAGGCCGGACTCCGGGTGTGGCTCTGACAGCGCATGACAGCGTCGGCAGCGACTGGTAACTCACGGTGATGCGACGGTGGGGCACTCCTGCCCAGGGTCGACCCATACCGGAGTCGTCACGGTGGGTGAGTGCTGGCAGGCGCCATCACACCGGTCCGGGGAGTGTGCCAGCATCGGTGCTGGAGATCCGGGTGTGATCATCAGCAACGGGTGGGTGTCCAGGTGGGACGACGGCCGACGACCGCGGTCGGTCCGGATGGAGGATCAGGGGTGACCAGGGGTGCTTCGTCCATCCCGTGTCGTGGTGCGACGCGACGCCGGCCTGTGGGCCCTGGAAGGGGCACTGTGCCGGCGGGGGTTCGCCCCGGTGGCCGGCGTGGACGAAGCTGGTCGGGGTGCCTGCGCCGGGCCGCTGGTGGTGGCCGCCTGCGCGCTACCGGAGGGCCGGCGCGGTCAGGTGCCGGGCTTGGCCGACTCCAAACTGCTCGCCCCGGCCGCCCGGGAGCGGGTGTACCGCGAGGTGTTGGCCCGTGCTGAGGCATGGTCGGTGGTGGTGATACCGCCGGCTGAGGTGGACGCCCGCGGCCTGCACGTGTGCAACGTGGAGGGCATGCGCCGCGCGGTGGTGGCCCTGCACCCGTCCCCGCGGTACGTGTTGACCGACGGCTTTCCGGTCGAGGGCACCGGCGTGCCCGGGCTGGCGGTGTGGAAGGGCGACCGGGTGAGTGCCTGTATCGCGGCCGCCTCGGTCATCGCCAAGGTCACCAGGGATCGGATCATGGTTGATCTGCACGAGCGTTACCCACGGTATGACTTCGCCACCCACAAGGGGTACGTGACCCCCGGTCACACCCAGGCGTTGCACCGCCACGGGCCCTGTCCCGAACACCGTTTTTCGTATGTGAATGTCGCTGCGGCCACGCGCGGGGCGGTGCGCGATGATGTGCCGGTGAGAGAGGTGACCGCATGACCAGTGAGGCCGCGGGTCGGCTGGCCGACCGGGGAAGAGGGCTGGCCGAGGGTCAGGAGGCGGGCCGGTGAGCGCCGAGGACCTGGAGAAGTACGAGACCGAGATGGAGCTCCAGCTCTATCGCGAGTACCGCGACATCGTGCGGCAGTTCTCCTACGTGGTGGAGACCGAACGGCGGTTCTACCTGGCCAACGACGTCGACCTACAGGTCCGCAACGCCGACGGTGAGGTGTACTTCGAGGTCACCATGCGGGACGCCTGGGTGTGGGACATGTACCGTCCAGCGCGTTTCGTACGCAACGTGCGCGTCGTCACGTTCAAGGATGTGAACGTCGAGGAACTGGACAAACCAGACCTCGAACTCCCCGACGATCGGCAGACGTTCACGGACTGAGGCTGCGGGCCGGACGGCCTCGTCTGACCGCGTGAGCACTACCCGCCCCGCGGCCTGCGACTGGCCTGGGACACGGTTGGCACCGTGCGTTCCTTCGACCCGGGATGGGCGCCACCGACCGGTGCTTCCAGAGTCGCGCTGGCGTTCGCCTGTGACAGCCCGACCGAGGTGGACCAGGTCTATGCCGACCTGGTCGCGGCCGGCCGCGCCGGCCACCTGCCGCCGGGGGACGCGTTCTGGGGCCAGCGTTACGCGGTGGTACACGACCCGGACGGCACCGGTGTGGAGCTGTTCGCGCCGACCGTCGGGACTACCGTGCCGTGAGCATGCCGAGTGTGGCGCTGGTCAGTGCCCTCACGTCCCGGGCGAGGTGGGCCTGGTCGGCGTAGCCGACGGCCACCGCCGCTTCGGCACGGGGTGTGCCAGCGCGAACCATGGCACGGGCCCGGTTCATCCGAAGGATCCGAGCCAAGGTTCTTGGTCTGTACCCGAACGCGGCCAGGCTGCGCCGGTGGAGCTGCCGCTCGCTGGGGCCGGCCATCGAGGCAGCAGCCGACACCGACACCCCGGCGCGCAGCCGGGTCACCAGTTCGGTCAGCATCGGGTCTGGTGGGCCGGCTTCGGCGAGGCGGTCGGCCGCTGACCTCTCGAGCACGGCGCCGGGGTGCGACGCCCGGTACAGGTGTTCGGTGAGGTCGCGTACCTTCCGGGTGGTCCACAGGTCCGCGAGCGGTACCCGCTGGTCGCGTAGTTCGTCCGCGGGCACGCCGAGCCTCTGGGACCGGTGCCCGAGGCGAACCGCAGTCCGGTGTAGCCGGTGCCCACCGGCTCGTCGGCAGCACCTGCGCCACGGTGTCCGGCCCGGCCTCCAGCAGTGTGTCCCGGCACCAGATCAGGTCCAGGCAGCCGTCCGACAGGACCCGTCGCACCGAGCCGGTGGCCGACACCTCGCTGTGCCACACGACCGCGCCGGGCACCCGTGATGGTCGTTCCCGGTACATGGGGCCGAGCATCCCACCAGCACGGGCCGGCCGGAGAGTTATCCACAGGTCGTGTTTCGTCATCCACATTCGGTGACCGCGCCCTGTCGCACCCACTCCCACACGGACAGGCTCGTCGGTGTCGGCAACCGTCGACCGCCGGGCCCACCGGACCGGCGTCATCCGGAGGGGAGTGCGGTCATGGCCGCGAAGGACGGGATCGGACGGTACGGCGAACAGGTGGCGACCAGTCATCTGGAACAGGCCGGATACACCGTGTTGGACCGGAACTGGCGATGCGCCGAGGGTGAGATCGACCTGGTCGCCCGGGACGGTGACGTGCTGGTGTTCTGTGAGGTCAAGACCCGTTCGGGGGTGGCCTTCGGCGACCCGGCCGAGGCGGTGATCCCTGCCAAGGCCGAGCGGCTGCGCCGGCTCGCGCTGCGTTGGATGGCTGACCGCGGGGTGCTCGGCCGGGACCTGCGGTTCGACGTGGTGAGTGTGCTTCGGCAGCCACGCGGCGCGGCCCGGGTGCGGCATCTGCGGGGTGCGTTCTGATGGGCCTGGCCAGCACCCGGTCGGTGGCCCTCGCCGGGGTGGAGGGTCACCTGATCGAGGTACAGGCGGACCTGGCCGAGGGCCTGCCCGGGCTGAGCCTGACCGGCCTGCCCGACCCCGCGGTGGCCGAGTCCCGTGACCGGATCCGCGCCGCGGTGGTGAACTCCGGGGAGAGCTGGCCGCAGCGCCGGATCACCCTGGCGTTGTTACCGGCGACGTTGCCCAAACACGGCAGCGGGTTCGACCTGCCGCTGGCGGTGGCGATCCTGTGCGCCGCGGGTGCGGTGCCGGCAGGGTCGGTCGCCGACGCCGTGCTGATCGGCGAGTTGGGGCTGGATGGTCGGGTCCGACCTGTGCGGGGGGTACTGGCCGCGGTCCTGGCCGCTGCTCGCGCCGGGGTGGGCTGGGCGGTGGTTCCGGCGGCGAACGCCGCCGAGGCGGCTCTGGTCCCGGACGTACGGGTGTGTGGGTTCGCCAGCCTGGTGGACCTGTTGGCCCACCTTCGTGGCGATCCGGTACCGGTGGTCACCGGTGAGCAGGCCCTGACCACCGCGGACACACCCTGCCCGGATCTGGCCGACGTGGTCGGTCAGGCGTTCGGGCGCCGGGTCCTGGAGGTGGCCGCCGCGGGTGGTCACCACGCCCTGTTCATCGGCCCACCGGGTGCGGGCAAGACCATGCTGGCCGAGCGGCTGCCGGGCATCCTGCCGCCGCTGGTCGACGAGGACGCCCTCGAGGTGACCGCGGTGCACTCGGTGGCCGGGGTGCTGCCACCCGGGGCCGGACTGATCCGGCGACCGCCGTTCCAGGACCCACACCACACCGCCACCGTGCCGGCGTTGGTCGGCGGCGGCACAGGTCTGCCCAGACCCGGCGCGGTCAGCCTGGCCCATCGGGGGGTGTTGTTCATGGACGAGTGTCCGGAGTTCTCGGTCGGTGCGCTGGAGGCCCTGCGCCAGCCCCTGGAACGGGGCAGCGTGCTGGTGTCCCGAGCCAGGGCGACGGTTCGTTTCCCGGCCCGCTTCCAACTCGTCCTGGCCGCGAACCCGTGCCCGTGTGCCAGGGTGGGCGATGCCACCTGCACGTGTGCGCCGTCGGCCCGCAGGCGCTACCTGGCCAGACTGTCCGGCCCCCTGCTGGACCGGATCGACCTCCAGGTCTGGTTGACCGCGGTGACCCGGGCCGAACTGCTCGGCGACCTGCCTCCGGCCGAGTCGACCGAGGTGGTGGCCCGACGGGTAGCCGACGCGCGCGGCGCGGCAGTCGAACGCTGGGGTCGACAGTGGCGCACCAACGCCGACGTACCGGGCACCGAACTGAGATCGCGCTGGCGGCTTCCCGCCGAGGTGACCAGGCCGGCCGAGCGGGCACTGGAACGGGGGGTTCTCAGCGCCCGCGGGTTTGACCGGGTGCTGCGTATCGCCTGGACTCTCGCCGACCTGTCCGGGCGGACCTGTCCCGACGTGGGTGACGTGGCAGAGGCCGTCGGTATGCGTAGCCGGCGAGCCGCGTGAGGGGGACGACATGGCGGAGAACCCGACCGAACCGCAGACGGACACCGGAACAGATCCGGTACGCCGGGCCAGGGCGTGGCTCTCGCGCGCCGTCGAACCTGGCCCCGCGGCGGTGCACGCGTTCCTGGCCGAGCACGGACCGGTGGAGGCGGCCCGACGGATCCGGGCCGGGCAGGCACCACCGGGCGTACTCGGCCGGGTCGGTGAGCGGGCTGCCGAGGACCGGGTTGACGAGGACCTGGCGGCGGCCCGGCAGGCCGGCATCCGGCTGGTCACCCCCGAGGACGACGAGTGGCCTTCCGGTCCACTGTTGGCCATGGAACTCGCCTGCGCCCGAGGGGTCCGCGACGTGGCACCGCCGCAGGCCCTGTGGGTGCGCGGCCCGCTCCGGTTGTGCGACGGGGTGGAACGCGCGGTCGCCGTGGTCGGGGCCAGGGCCGCCACCGGATACGGCGAGCACGTGGCCGCTGACCTGGGCTACGACCTGGCCAGGCGCGGCTGGACCGTGGTGTCGGGCGGGGCGTACGGCATCGACGGGGCGGCACACCGTGGCGCGTTGGCGGCATCCGGAATGACGGTGGCGGTGATGGCCGGCGGGTTGGACGCACCCTACCCGGCCGGCCATGCCACCCTGTTCGAACGGATCGCGGCCACCGGGCTGCTGGTCAGCGAGTGGCCGACCGGCTGCACGCCACAGCGTCACCGGTTCCTGGTGCGCAACCGGCTGGTTGCCGCGCTGGCGGCCGGCAGTGTGGTGGTGGAGGCCGGCGCACGCAGCGGGGCCCAGTCCACCGCCCGGCTGACCGGGTTGTTGGGTCGACCGGTGATGGCCGTGCCCGGACCGGTGACCTCCAGCATGTCGGTGGGCAGTCACGCGCTGATCCGGGACGCTGGTGCCCGCCTGGTCAGCAACGCGGCCGAGGTCATCGAGGAGGTGGGGGCAATCGGCGCCGACCTGGCTCCCCGGCCGGCGGCACCGTCGGACCCCGTGGACAAACTGGGTCCGGTTGCCGCCCGGGTGCTCGACGCGGTCCCGTTACGGGACTGCGCGAGCCCGGAACGGGTGGCGGTGGAGGCCGGCCTTCCGGTCGGGGACGTGCTGCGCTGCCTGCCCGCCCTGGAGTTGCTGGACCTGGTGGTGTCCACCCCGACGGGGTGGCGGCTGGCTCGCTCCGGTCGGACGCCGCGCGGACGCTGAACCGGCGGTACGGTTCGCCTCCGGGCCGGTGACCCAGGTGCCGGCAGCGTGATCGCCGTGGCTCCGACCAGTCGCCTCGGCGCGCGTCCTTGACGCGGACCGTCCACCACAGCACGGTCATAAGGTGAGTTCGACACAGCACGACTCCGGCCACCCGCCGCGGCGTGAACAGCGGCCGTCCACCGCGGCGGTCCGGTCCACCCTGCCGGAGTCGTGCCGGCAGGCCCTGGACGCGTTCGAACGCCACCTCGGGATGGAGCGCGGACTGTCTCGCCACTCTGTTCGGGCCTACCTGACCGACGCGACCATGCTGCTGGAACACCACGTGACGCGTGGGGGCCGCGAACCGGCCGACCTGCATGTCGGAGTCCTACGGGGCTGGTTGGCCGGACTTCGCGCGGCCGGTTGTGCCAGGTCCACCCTGGCGCGTCGGGCCGCCGCCGCTCGGGCGTTCACGGCGTACACGCACCGGTCCGGCCGACTCGACCATGATCCGGGCCTGCTGTTGGCCAGCCCGAAACCACACCGCACCCTGCCGGCGGTGCTCCGCCAGGCCCAGGCCCGCGACCTTCTGGACAGCGTCCCGCCGGAGACCCCGCTCGACCTTCGGGACCGGGTGGTCCTGGAACTGCTCTACGCCACCGGGGTGCGGGTGGCCGAACTGGCCGGCCTCGACCTCGGAGACATCGACCAGGCGCATCACCTGGTCCGGGTGCTGGGCAAGGGCGGTCGGGAACGGTCGGTGCCCTACGGGCTGCCAGCCCAGGGCGCGCTGGACGAGTGGTTGCGGCGTGGACGCCCCCGGTTGGCATCACCGGTCAGTGGGGTTGCCCTGATCCTGGGCGCTCGCGGTGGGCGTGTCGACCCCAGAACGGTGCGCCGGATCGTGCACGATCGGTTGGGTCGGATCGGTGGCCTGCCAGATGTCGGTCCGCACGGGTTGCGGCACAGCGCGGCGACGCATCTGGTCGAGGGCGGGGCGGATCTGCGTACGGTCCAGGAACTGCTGGGTCACGCTACGCTCGCGACGACCCAGATCTACACACACGTGTCGGTGGAGCGGCTGAGGGCGGTCTATGAGCGTGCACACCCCCGGGCCTGACCGCCCGCAGGTGAACGCCGCCACCGCGCCCGACTCCACAGCCGCCGTGGCCCCGTCACCGTCCGGAGGCCGGTCGAGACGCCGCGAGGTCGACGAGGCACTGGAGGAACTGTGGCGGGCCTTCAAGAAGTCCGGTGACCAGCGGCAGCGTGAGCGGCTCATCCTGCACTACTCACCGCTGGTGAAGTACGTGGCCGGTCGGGTGGGGGTTGGCCTGCCGGCGAACGTCGAACAGGCCGACCTGGTCTCCTACGGAATGTTCGGCCTGATCGATGCCATCGAGCGCTTCGACCTTGATCGTTCGGTGAAGTTCGAGACCTATGCCATCAGTCGGATTCGTGGTGCGATCATCGACGAGTTGCGGGCGATGGACTGGATCCCCCGGTCGGTCCGGTTCAAGGCTCGGGCGGTGGAGGCTGCCTACGCCCGTCTGGAGGCGCAGCAACGCCGTACCCCGACCGAACGCGAGGTCGCCGCGGAACTCGGTATATCGCTGGCCGAACTGCACCAGATCTTCAGTCAACTGTCGTTTGTCCACGTCGTCGCTCTGGACGAACTGCTCCGGGTCAGCGCCGAACACGGCGTGATCAGCCTCAAGGACACCCTGGAGGACACCGCCGCGGACGACCCGGTACAGGTCTTCGAGAGCGAGGAGACCCGGCACCTGCTCGCCCGGGCGATCAGTTCCCTGCCGGACCGGGAACGCACCATCGTCACCCTCTACTACTACGAGGGCCTCACCCTCGCCCAGATCGGCAGGATCCTGGGCGTGACCGAGAGCCGGATCTGCCAACTCCACACCAAGGCGGTCCTGCAACTGCGGGCGAAGCTCGCCGACCCGCCGGACTGAGGGTCATTCTCGTCCTGGTCACGGTGGCCGGTGACGGTCACCGGGTCGGTTCGATCGGGACAGACCGAGTGCGCCGACCGTGACCATGCCGGCCGCGACCATACCGAGACCGGCCGGGTTCGGTCCTGACGCCGGCCCCGGGCTGGCGGCACCGGAGTGTGGCGGCGGGTGGGGGCCTGGTTCGACGGGTCGGGGTGGTGGGCTGCCCTCCGGCAGCAACCGCACCGGCCCGCGCGCCAGCAGCGAGAGCGGATCAAGGTAGGTGTCGGCCCGGAGCAGACCCCAGTGCAGGCAGGCCGGGGCCGGGCATCCGGCATGCCCGGCAAGCACCGTGCCCAGCCTGCTACCGGCCAGCACATGCTGCCCGGGCCGGACCAGCGGGTGTACCGGTTCGTAGGTGGTGCGTAGACCCCCGGCGTGCAGCACGGTGACCACCCCCCGGCCGGCCAGCACACCGACGTACCCGACCACTCCGGGGCCGGCGGCCAGCACCGGAGTGCCCGGTGTGGCCGCCAGATCAACCCCCCGATGCCCGGGCCCGTACGGGGTGTCCGGCGGGTCGAAGTAGCGGGTCACCTTCGGTGCGTCCGCCCCGGACGACTCCGAC
>DATCWR010000350.1:0-10339 GCA_036566245.1 Mycobacteriales bacterium
CCGGCCCGCCGAGCCGGCACCCGCCGAACCGGTGGCCGGCCCGCCGCGCCGACGCCGCCACCGGGTGCGCACCACGCTGTCCCTGTTGGCCACCCTGCTGGTGTTGGCCGGCGCCGGATACGGCGTGTGGCGGTGGACCCAGACCCAGTACTTCGTGGCCGCCGACGACGGTCAGGTGGCGGTGTACCGGGGAGTGAACGCCAGCCTCGGGCCGCTGCACCTGTACCGGGTGGACCACTCGACCGACCTGCGGATGTCCGACCTACAGCAGATCGCCCGCGACCAGGTCCGGTCGGGCATCAACGCCAGGAACCAGCAGGACGCCGACCGCATCCTGGCCAGCCTGCGCGACGACCAACTGCCGTTGTGCCCGGCGGTCGACGTCGGGGTGACCGCCCCGCCCACCTCGCCCGGGCCGACCGGTTCCGCCAGCGCGTCCGGCGCGCCCGGCCCGTCGAACTCCACCGTCCCGACAATCACGCCGACCACGCGCCCCACCGGTGTGCCCACCACGGTCGACCCGACCGGCCCGACCGGATCCGGTGACACCCCGGTACCCGGCAGCGACTGTCGGGTGGTCGACTGATGTCAACCCAGTCGATGGCCGTCCCACGTCCGTCGACCAGACGCGGCACCGAACTGGCGATGCTGCTGTTCGCGATCGCGGTGGTGATCATCGCCGACGTCATCGTGGACGTGAACATCTCCGGCACGGTGGGCGCCGACGTGGTCAGCTACGGCGCCGGATTCTCGCTGCTGTGGTTGGCCGCGCACGTCGTGGTGCGACTGCTGGCGCCCTACGCCGATCCGGTGCTGCTGCCGGCGACCGCGTTGCTCAACGGCCTGGGACTGGTGCTGATCCGCCGACTGGACATCGGCATGGCCGAGCGGGCCCGCCAACTCGGACTGGACGTGCCCCCGCCGGCGGCCGGTGCCCAGGTGGTGTGGACCGGAGTCGGCCTGGCCCTGTTCGTGGCCGTGCTACTGGTTGTCCGTAACCACCGGGACCTGTCCCGCTACGCCTACACGCTGGGGTTCAGTGGGTTGGTCTTCCTGGCCATCCCGGCGATCCTGCCGGCCCGGTTCAGCACGGTGCACGGCGCCCGGATCTGGATCCGGGTGGCCGGTTTCTCGATCCAGCCCGGAGAGTTCGCCAAGCTGGCCCTGATGGTGTTCTTCGCCAGTTACCTGGTGGCCAAACGGGACGTGCTGTCGCTGGCCTCACGCCGGTTCGTCGGCATCGACCTGCCCCGGGGTCGCGACCTGGGGCCGGTACTGGTGGCCTGGCTGGCCAGCGTGCTGGTGCTGGTGCGGGAGAAGGACCTGGGCACCTCACTGCTGATCTTCGGCATCTTCGTGGCGATGCTCTACATCGCCACCGAACGCACCTCGTGGCTGCTCATCGGCCTGGCACTGTTCATGGTCGGCGCCTACGGCGCCTACCTGATGTTCGGGCACGTCCAGGACCGGGTGACGTTCTGGCTCGATCCGTTCGGCCACCGCGGCGACGCCTTCCAGATCATCCAGTCCCTGTTCGGGCTGGCCACCGGAGGACTGTTCGGCACCGGGTTGGGCGCCGGACGACCCGAGACGGTGCCCTTCCCGAACAGTGACTTCATCGTGGCCAGCATCGGTGAGGAACTGGGCCTGTTCGGCCTGGTGGCGCTGCTGGTGGTGTACGCGCTGATCGTCGAGCGTGGGTTCCGTACCGCGTTGACGGTGCGTGACGCGTTCGGCAAGCTGCTGGCCGCCGGCCTGGCGTTCGGCCTGGGCTGGCAGGTGTTCGTGGTGGTCGGCGGGGTGACCAAGCTGATCCCGCTGACCGGTCTGACCACGCCGTTCCTGTCCTACGGTGGCTCCTCGCTGGTCGCCAACTTCGCGCTGATCGCCATGCTGCTGCGGATCTCCGACGCCGCCCGCCGGCCAGCCACACCGCCCAGACAACCTGATCCACCGAGGGCCGAGGCCGTGACCGAGGGGGTGAGCCAGTGAACGCACCCCTGCGCCGGGTGGCGGTGGCGGTCATCGTGCTGTTCGGCCTGCTCATCGTCAACGTGAACTACGTCCAGGTGTTGCACGCCGACAAACTTCGGGCGGACCCGAGCAACACCCGGGTGCTGCTGGGGGAGTACGAGCGGCAGCGTGGATCGATCGTGGTGGACGGCCGGGCGATCGCCCAGTCCGTGCCGACCAAGGACCGGTTGAGGTACCTGCGGCAGTACCCCGACGGCGCGGTCTACGCACCGGCCACCGGTTTCTACTCGCTGGTCTACGGGGCGGCCGGGATGGAACGCGCCGAGAACGACATTTTGTCCGGCAAGGACGGTCGGCTGTTCACCCGACAGTTGTCCGACCTGTTCACCGGCCGTGACCCCAAGGGCGGCAACGTGGTGCTGACCCTGAACGCCAGGGCGCAGCAGGCCGCGTTCAAGGGAATGACCAAACAGACCGGTGCGGTGGTCGCCCTGGACCCGCGCACCGGTGCCATCCTGGCCCTGGTCAGCACGCCGTCCTACGACCCGAGCACGCTGTCCTCACACGACACCGCGGCGATCCGGAAGAGTTGGGGCGAGCTGGGCAAACAGTCCCCCGACCCGATGATCGACCGGGCGATCAGCGCCCGCTACCCACCTGGCTCGGTGTTCAAGGTGGTGGTGTCGGCTGCGGCCCTGCAGAACGGCCGCAAGCCGGGTGACCGGATCCCGGCACCCACCAGGTACTTCCTGCCCGGTACCAGGACCCAGTTGAAGAACTTCGACAACGAGACGTGCGGCGACGGGAAGACCGACACCTTCCTCCACGCGTTGACCATCTCCTGTAACACCGCCTTCGCCCAACTGGGCATCGACCTGGGTCGGGACACCATCAGGGAGCAGGCCCGCGCCTTCGGCATCGATGACGAGAGCTTCACCATGCCGTTGCGGGTGGCCCCCAGCACCCTCGGTGGCATTCCGGACGACGCAGCACTGGGACAGTCCTCGATCGGGCAACGGGACGTCCAGATCACCCCGATGCAGGGCGCGATGATCGCCGCCGCGGTGGCCAACGACGGGGTGCTCATGCGGCCGTACCTGATCAAGGAACTCCAGGCCCCCGACCTGTCCACGCTGGACACCACCGAGCCGGAGGAGATCGGTCGGGCGATGCCGGCCGAGGTGGCCGACACGCTCACCGACATGATGGCCAACGTGGTGAACAACGGAACCGGTCGGGCGGCCCGGATCGACGGTGTGCAGGTGGCCGGCAAGACCGGCACGGCCGAGAACGTGCAGGGGGCGCAACCGCACGCCTGGTTTGTCGGGTTTGCCCCTGCCGACCATCCGACCGTTGCCGTGGCGGTGTTGCTGGAACACGCCGGTGTGGCCGGCAACGAGGTGACCGGTGGCGAGGCGGCCGCGCCGATAGCCCGGGACGTGATCCAGGCGGTGCTGACCAGTCAGGGTTCCGGAGGCCGATGAGGTGGCCGCCCTGACCAGGGACACCGAGCTCTCCGGCCGGTACCGGCTGACCGGCCGTATCGCCACGGGTGGGATGGGCGAGGTCTGGCGGGCCGAGGACACCCTGCTGCACCGTACGGTCGCGGTGAAGGTGCTCAGGAGCGAGTTGACCAGCGACCCCAGGTTCCTGGAACGGTTCCGGGCCGAGGCCCGCAACACCGCCGCACTGAGCCACCCCGGCATCGCCGCGGTGCACGACTACGGCGAGATCGACAGTGACGGTGAGCGCACCGCGTACCTGGTGATGGAACTGGTTCAGGGCGAACCGCTGTCGGCCATCCTGCTGCGCACCGGCCGACTTCCGGTGGCCCAGGTGTTGGACATCATCGAACAGGCGGCGGCTGCGTTGGAGGCCGCGCACCGGACCGGCATGGTGCACCGCGACGTCAAACCGGGCAACCTGCTGGTCAGCCCGGACAACACCGTCCGGATCACCGACTTCGGCATCGCCCGAGCCGTCGACACGGTGCCACTCACCCAGGCCGGCATGGTGGTGGGCACCGCGCAGTACTTCGCACCCGAACAGGCCGAGGGCCGGCGCACCACCCCGGCCAGTGACGTGTACTCCCTCGGCGTGGTGGCCTACGAGTGCCTGGCCGGCCGGCTGCCGTTCGTCGCGGACAGCTCGGTGGCGGTCGCGGTCATGCAGATCCGCAATCCCGCCCCGCCGTTGCCCGAGGACGTTCCGGTACCGGTACGGGCACTGGTCGCCCGGGCCATGGCCAAGGACCCCCGGCAGCGGTTCGCCACCGGCGGGCAGTTCGCCGCGGCCATCCGGGCGGTCCGGGAAGGACGCCCGGTCGGGGACAGCACCATGGTTATCAGCGGCATACCGCCCCTGGTCGCCCGGATGCCGCCCCATCCACCCGGCCCGGTCACCATGTCCGGACCACCTGGCGTGGCCGGGCAGCCCGGCATGCCCGGCCCGCCACCGGGTCCGCCCGGAGCACCGGGTATGCCCGGACCGCCGGGACCACCGCGATACGGTCAGGGCACCGGACCGGTTCCCCGACCGGTTCTGGCTCCCCCGTCCGGTGCCCCGCAGGGTCCGCCGTGCGTACACGGTCCGGTGACCGGGCCGGCCAGGATGCCGCAGGGCCCACCGGGGCGGCCCGGTTCCGGTCCGACCCTGGGCCCACCGCCCGGCGTCAGGCCCGGGGTGTCGTTGGGATACCACGGCACAGGTACCGTGGCAGGACCGGTGAGACCGGGATCGTCGACGCGCCACACGCTGTGGGCGGTGGTTCTGGCGGTTCTGGTCGTACTGGTGGTGGTACTGGTGATGGCCATCATCACCCACCAGTCATCACCCCAAAAGGGACATATAGCAATTAGTGCCTCGCCAACCAGTGTGTCGAAGGAACCCACGGTGACGTCCGGCCGGCCCGGACACTCCGCCTCGGACCTGCTTCGGCACCAGTCCGGCCTCGACTCCGCGATCCGGTACCCCGACCGTGCGGGGAAGCCGGATGCCGTCGCCGTCACGCCGGAGGGTGCCCTCCGGCCTGGTGGCACGGTCGAGATCGTCGCGGTGGACCATCGGTCCGATCACCGCCCCGAGAACCAGAACGACTGAGGACGCCGATGACACAGCCACGTCTACTGGGAAGCCGCTATGAGCTGGGGCAGACCCTCGGCTATGGCGGCATGGCGGAGGTCCACCTGGGGCGCGACGTCCGACTGGGGCGAGATGTCGCGGTAAAGGTACTACGTCCTGACCTTGCCCGTGACCCGTCGTTCCAGGCACGGTTCCGCCGGGAGGCCCAGGCCGCCGCCTCGCTGAACCACCCGGCCATCGTGGCCGTCTACGACAGCGGCGAGGACCTGGAACAGAACGGGTCCACCAGTCCCACCCCGTACATCGTGATGGAGTACGTCGAGGGCCGGACCCTGCGCGACATCATCAAGAACGAGGGTCCGGTACACCCGCAGCGGGCCATGGAGATCGTGGCCGACATCTGCGCCGCGCTCGACTACTCGCACCGCAACGGCATCGTGCACCGGGACATGAAGCCCGGCAACGTCATGGTGACCCGGTCCGGCGCGGTCAAGGTGATGGACTTCGGTATCGCCCGGGCGATCACCGACAGCGCTGCCACGGTCACCTCCACCGCCGCGGTGATCGGCACCGCCCAGTACCTGTCCCCCGAGCAGGCCCGCGGCGAGAGCGTGGACGCCCGGTCGGACGTGTACTCCACCGGATGTCTGCTCTACGAACTGCTCACCGGGCATCCGCCGTTCACCGGTGACTCGCCGGTCGCGGTGGCCTACCAACACGTCCGGGAGAACCCGATCCCGCCCAGCCAGGTGAACCGCGACGTACCGCGCACCCTGGACGCCATCGTGCTGAAGGCGATGGCGAAGAACCCGGTGAACCGGTACCAGAGCGGCGCGGAGATGCGCGCCGACCTGGTGCGGGCCATCTCCGGTCGGCCGGTCACGGCCACCCCGGTGATGTCCGACGAGGAACGCACCACCGTGCTGGGTGGTCCGATCCGACACCAACCCCCGCCGCAGCTCGGCGGGCACGGGGGAGTCGCGGGCCCACCCACCGCCATGCACCACCCGGTCGAGCCGGAACCGAACCGACGGGCCGCCTTCATCATGCTGGGGATCGGTGTGGTGGCCGCCTTCGTGGTGGCCGCGCTGGTCATCTCCAACATGCTCGGCAGTGGTGAGCGGACGGTGAAGGTGGACGTGCCGTCGCTCACCGGACTCACCGCCGAACAGGCCGCGGCCAAACTGTCGGCGGCCCACCTGAAGCTGGGTCACCAGAACACCGAACCGTCCGAGGACAAGGACAAGGACAAGGTCATCGCCCAACAGCCCACCGCCGGCACCCCGCTGGACGAGGGCACCGAGGTGGACATCACGGTGGGCCTGGGACCGGAGTCGATCCAGGTGCCCCCGGTCAAGGGCATGACCTACGACGCCGCAGCCAGCCTGCTGACCTCACAGGGGCTCACTCCGACCCGGCAGGACCAGGACTCCAGCGAGCCGGTCGGAACCGTGATCGGCACGTCCCCGGAGATCGGGCAGGCGGTGCCCAAGAACTCGTCGGTGACCGTGTTCGTGTCCAACGGCAAGTCCCAGGTACCCAGTGTGATCGGGCAGACCAGCGAACAGGCCATGGACACCCTCTCCAAGGCCGGCTTCACCAACGTGACCGAGGTCGACCAGCCCCGGGCCGACGTGCCGGAGTTCCAGGTGTTCTCCCAGAGCCCGCCGGGTGGCACCACGGCCAAGCCGAACGACCCGATCCAGATCTTCGTTGCCGTGCCACCGGTCGTCCCGACCGAGCCAACCCCGACCGACCCGACCGCCAGCCCGACCGACCCCTCCCCCTCGGGTAGTCCCTCGACCGACCCCAGTCCCACTGCCACGGATTCCGGCCCCGGCAACAACCACTGACCTCGCCCCGTCGCGGGAGTCCGCAGTGGCACGGACGACCGGTGGGGGTTCTCTCCCGAGAGCCCCCACCCAGAAGGCACCGTGATGCGACAGGCGAGGTGGGGACCGGCGGGACTCGGGCAGTGGCCGCGGGTGTTGTCAGCCGTCGCCGACCCGGGGGCGGCGGGGTCGGTGGTGCCGGATGTCGGTGCGGCGCACGTGCCACCCCCCGCCGACCGGGCACGGGTAGCAGGCCAGGCGGTCGGCTGAGACGGTGGCCAGTGCCTGTGCGCCGGGTTCGTCGAGCGCGGCCTTCATGTCGCAGGGTTGGCACCGTGGCGCCCGGGAGTACAGGGTCACCGCCGGGTTGTACCACCTGACGGCCGCGACCGGTAGCCCGGTCACCCGCAGGTGAACGCACCCTGCCGCAGCGACTCCACCTCGGCGGCCAACCCGGTGGCCCGGTCTCGGGCGGCCGGAAAGCCACAGTCGGCCAGCCAGTTGGCCAGCAGGTGGTGCCCGCCCTGGGTCAGCACCGACTCGGGGTGGAACTGCACGCCCTGCAACGGCAGATCCCGGTGCCGGATGGACATGACCACCCCGGAGGAGGTCCGCCCGGTGATCTCGAACCGGTCGGACAGGGTGTCGGCGTCCACGGCGAGCGAGTGGTACCGGGTCGCGGTGAGTGGGTCGGGCAACCCGGCCAACACCCCGGTGCCGTCGTGCCGCACCAGACTGGTCTTGCCGTGCAGGAGTTCCGGCGCCCGACCCACGGTGGCGCCGAAGGCCACCGCCAGCGCCTGGTGCCCCAGGCAGACCCCGAGCATCGGCAGTCGCAGCCGAGCACACTCCGACACGATGGCGACACTGGCCCCGGCCTGTTCGGGGGTACCCGGACCGGGGCTGACCAGTACCCCGGCCAGGTCCATCCCGGCCAACTCGTCCGGCCGCACCGCGTCGTTCCGGCGAACCAGGCACCGGGCACCGAGTTGGGTGAGGTACTGGACCAGGTTGTAGACAAAGCTGTCGTAGTTGTCGACCACCAGGATCCTGGGCCCGACCTGCTCGGTGGGTTCGGTGGTCAGGTCGTCGGCGTGGTGGTCGGGTGTGCTGCTCACCCGGCCACGGTAACGTCGTTGAACGGAAGCCGTGGTTCCACCCAGGGGAAGACCACGAAGAGCAGCAACGCGCTCACCGCGAGAATCAGGATCGCCGCCCCGGTGACCTTGGCAGCGGTGTTGCCGGGTAGCTTCCGCCAGATCCAGGTGTACATCGCTCTCCTTACCTACCCGGGGCCGGCCAGACGGTGACCACGACCGTCCGGAACCCGTGCCCGGTGCCTACGAGTTCTGCAGGGCCGGTGGCACCACACCGGGGGCCTTCTTCAGCGGCGCACCCACCATCTCGCCATGGATGATCAGCCGCTGGGCGGCGGAGAACCGCGGATGGCAGGTGGTGAGCGTGATCAGTCGCCGGTTCGGAGTTCGCCCGGGATGCCCGGGTACCGGGTCGATCACGTCGATGTCGGTGGGCCGGACGATCTCCAGGCCGGGAATGCCGTCCTGGTCGACCTGGGTGGCGTCCCCGGACGCCTTGTCGCCCAACACCTGGTAGTCGTACCAGTAGTCCTTGGTCTCGATGACGATGGAGTCACCGGCGTTCAGCTTGTCCAGGTTCAGGAAGGGCGAACCCTTGCCAACCCGGTGCCCGGCCACGGCGAAGTCACCCACCGCCCCGGGCAGTGCGGTGTCGGTGTAGTGGCCCGGTCCCTCTGCCAGTTCGCTCTCCCCGGTGCCTTCCACGACGGTGAAGACCCAGTCCGGGCCGAACGCCGGAATCCGGATCAGCGCGACCCCGTCTCCCAGTGGAATGTCACGGATCCTGGTGCCGGGCTTACTCGGCCCGGTGGCGAGCGGGTCCCGGCCCTGCGACCACTCGTCCTGGAGCCGGTTCTGCAACACGTTCTGGGTGTGTGCATTGAAGATGTTGGTCACCCACAGCTCGTAGGCGACGAACAACAGGATGACCAGACCCGCGGTGATCAGGGTCTGGCCGGTCCCCCGGACACCGGTGCGGATGCGGTCGCCCCAGGGATCCGGGGCGGCATGCCGGGGTTGGTGCGGAGGTGGCTCCTGGTCCACCACGAAGCTCATCGACCTACCTCACCTTCGTCCCGGCGGGGCCACGGCACCCACGGCCAGGCGCCGAGACGACAGCACCGCCCCGACCCGGTCGCGACCAGTCATTCTGGCACTGCCTCCGCGTAGTTCAACCGAAGCGGACCGTCATACCCCGGCAGGGTGACGTCCCGCCTGCTTTCCACCTGGTAACCCAGACCGAAGTACTCGGCCGCCTTCTGGTAGAGGATCACATCCGGCGCCCGGTCCAGTGCGGATCGCATCCGGTCGGGATCGCCGACAGCGGTGATCTGGTAGGGCGGCGAGTATGTCCGGCCATAGAGCAGTAGTACGTTGCCTACGCAGCGTACAGCCCCGGTCGCGACAATTCGTTCACCCATGATGGTCATTGCCTCGGCCCCGCCCGCCCACAGTGCGTTGACCACCGCCTGCACGTCCTGCTGGTGGACCACCACGTCGTCAACGTTGCGAGCCCCCGGAGGCAGCGCTCCGTTCGGGCCACGTGGTGCGTCGTCGAGGGTGACCGACAGTGCGGGGCCGCGCACCGGGCTGAGTCCGGCTGGTGCGGCCAGTTCCTCGGCCCGGCCCTGTTCGGCGGTGACCCGCTGGTCGCCCCGGGCGGCCCGGGACTCCAGTTCGCTGACCTGGCGTTGCAGCTCGGTCTCCTGAGCGGTGAACCGGGTAACCCGCTGTTCCTGCTCGGCGATGAGCTGGGTCAACTCCACCCGCCGTCCGGCCCGTAGATCGGTGCCGAGGGCCGTTTCCGCGCTCGCCGCGAACAGCATGCCGGCCGCCAGACACACGACCGGAACAAGAACTCGCCACACATCGTTACGTTGCGGTCGAACGCTCATCGCCCCCTCGCCGTATGTCCCGTCTACGCTAACGCGGTGAGCCGCATGTGGTCCGTCCGCACCCGTTCGGGAGTTCGGGTCGGCATGTCCGCGGGTTGGTCCCACGGCAGGCCCTGAGGAGGAGAACGACTGTGCCGAAGTCACGGGTGCGCAAGAAGACCGTATACACGCCACCGAGCGATGTGCTGCCATCCTCGGCCACGCAGGCCAAGCGTAAGGGCCCCAGCCCGACCTGGTACCCGGTTGTGATGTGCGCCCTGATGCTGTTGGGGCTGGCCTACATCGTGGTGAACTACGTCGCCGGCACCAGCCTGCCGGTGATGAAGTCGCTCAACGCCTGGAACTTCGCGGTGGGCTTCGGGCTGATGGTGGCCGGTCTGGGCATGGCGGTCCGCTGGCGCTGAGCGGCGCCGGCACGGCCGCACGGGAGGGGCTGGCTCGCGGGCCGACCGGGTGCGGG
>DATCWR010000369.1:0-3825 GCA_036566245.1 Mycobacteriales bacterium
CCGGGTCGTACACAGGCAGGGCACCCGCGCCCAGCGAACCGAGTGCCAACAGCAGCGAACCGACCAGGCCGACCAGGCGGATGCGCGGCACCGGGGATACGGCCGCCCGCGCCGGGTCGGCCACCTTCTCTGTTCGGCGCATCCGCCTGGTCGGCCTGGTCGGTTCGCTGCTGTTGGCGCTCGGTTCGCTGGGCGCGGGTGCCCTGCCTGTGTACGACCCGGTGGCACGGGTGCCGGTTCTGGGCGCGCTGCGGCGCGGAACCGGCCCGGAGGTGGCACTGGGCTGTGTCTACGCCGGGCTGGCCGTGCTCGCGATGACCTGGCTGTACCTGGGACGCGAGGTTCGCCGGAACACCCCGGGCACCGGGCCTGGCGACCTGTTGCGCGTCGCCGCGCTGTGGGCCGCGCCGCTGCTGCTGGCCGCCCCGCTGTTCAGCCGGGACATGTACAGCTATGCCGCCCAGGCGCAGTTGACCCACCACGGCCTGGACCCCTACAGCAACGGTCCGGCTGCCCTGCCGGGCCCGTTCCTGGACGAGGTCCAGCGGATGTGGGTGGACACCCCGGCGCCGTACGGTCCGCTGTGGCTGATCCTCGGCGCGCTGGTCGCCGGCGTGGTCGGCCAGCACGTGCTGCTGACCGTGTTCACCATGCGGTTGCTCGCGGTCGCCGGCACCGTACTGATCGCCGTCTTCGTGCCCCGGCTGGCCAGGCACTTCGGGGTGAACCCGTCGGTGGCACTGTGGCTGGCACTGCTCAACCCGCTGGTACTGATCCACTTCGTGGGTGGCGGACACAACGACGCGTTGATGCTCGGCCTGGTGGTGGCCGGCCTGTGGCTGGCACTGACCGCGACCACCGAGCGGCGACTGGTCGGTGCCGTGGTGGTCGTCACCCTGGCCGTGCTGGTCAAGGCACCGGCGGCGTTCGCGGTCGCGTTCCTCGCCCCGATCTGGGCTGTTCGAACCAACCACAACCTGGCCGGCCGAACCGTCGGCCGCCACCGTCGGTGGTTGTGGCCGACCGCCAAGGTCGCCGTGGTCAGCCTGGGGACCTTCGCCGTGGTCACGCTGGCCAGTGGCCTGGGCACCGGATGGACCCGACAACTGAGCACGCCGGGCGCGGTGGTGAACTGGCTGTCGGTGCCGACCGGACTGGGCATGCTGGCGAACGGCGTCCGGCACATCTTCGGACCGGTCGAGGACGGCCAGGCACTCATCGACTCGTTGCGCCTGGTCGGCAAGGTGCTCAGCCTGGCCGCGGCGGCGGCGATCTGGGGGTGGTCCTGGCGCGGGCGGCCGGTGCGGTGGCTCGCGGTCACCCTGACCATCGTGGTCATGTTCGCACCGGTGGTGCAGCCGTGGTACCTGCTCTGGCCGCTGGTGCTGGCGGCGGTGACGCCACTACCCGACCGGGTCCGCACGGTCGCCGCCGGGGTGTGCGTGTTCCTGTCCCTGCTGATCACCCCACAGGGAGCGACCCTGTTCAACATGGCGGCACCGGTGGTGACCACCGGGCTGGCGGTGATCGTGGCCACCTACGTCACCCTCGCCCGGGAACCGCAGGTCGATCCGCTGCCAGCCCCGGCGGGCACCGCACTGGAGCAGCGGTAGTGCCGATGTTCCAGCCGCGCACCTGGACACGGGAGGACAGGTGGCCGGCGTGAGCCGTCACGAACTCGACGCGGCCGGCATCACCGATCCGCTGCTGCGGGCGTCCTACCGCGACTGCCGGCGACTCAACGCCGCCCACGGGCGAACCTACTATCTGGCCACTCTGCTGCTACCCCCGGCGAAACGGCCGCACGTGCACGCGCTGTACGGGTTCGCCCGCTACGCCGACGAGATCGTGGACGACCTGGATCCGACCCTGACCGACGTGCAACGGTCGGCCCGGCTGCACGACTGGGAGGAACGGTTCCTCGCCGAGTTGGCCCGGGGCAGCTCGACCCACCCGATCGGACGGGCGGTGGTCGACACCGTCCGCCGGTTCGACATCCCGCCGTCCCACCTCGTGGACTTCCTCGCCTCGATGCGGATGGACCTGACCGTCACCGACTACCCGACCTACGACGACCTGCTCGGGTACATGTGGGGGTCGGCGGCGGTGATCGGGTTGCAGATGTTGCCCGTGTTGGGATCGGTGTGTGAACCGGCGGTGGCCGCGCCCTACGCGGTGGACCTGGGCGTGGCCTTCCAACTGTCCAACTTCATCCGGGACGTGGGCGAGGACCTGTGCCGGGGTCGGGTGTACCTGCCCGGCGAGGACCTGGCCGCGTTCGGGGTGGACCGCCAGCGGTTGGCCCACGGCGTGGTGGACGGGCCGATCCGCCGGCTGTTCGCCCACGAGATCGCCCGGGCCCGGGAGGTGTACCGCAACGCCGAGCCGGGCATCCGACTGCTCGACCCGACCAGCCGTGACTGTGTCCGCACCGCGATGGTGCTGTACTCCGGAATCCTCGACGAGGTGGAACGGGCCGACTACCAGGTGCTGCACCGCCGGGTGTCGGTCGGCCCGGTGCGGCGCGCGGCCGTGGCGCTACCCGGCCTCACCAGGGCCGTACTGGCCCGCAACACCCATCCCTGAGCGGAACGCCGACTCACGAACGGTGACGTTCCCTGTCCCGCTCGGCGATGAGCAGATCGGACAGGCTTTCGGTCCCGGACTCCAGATCCGGGATGAGATCGGGCATGCCGGTCCTGGCCGGCACCCGAATCTCCCCCGCATCGATCATCCGCTGGAGGGCGCTGGGTCGTTCCATCCTCGGCATTGTTCCGGATCGCGGTCGGATCTTCTCGTTCCGCCAGGGGGCGGCACCTGTTGCGGCGAACGACACGCTCGCCTCGTCTCTGCGGTGACACGCCGCGAGTTCACAAGGGTGGCCGGTCCCGGGTCGATAGGTGAGGTACGGGTTGCCGGTGTCCGCCGGCGGCCCACAGTCGGCCCACACGGAGTACCCATGCGTGCACACGACCGGCCCGCTGTCGGTCCGACCCGACGCCCACCGACCAACCCGGTCGGTCTGGTCGGTCTGGTCGTGCTCACCACCGTCCTGTCAATGGTCAGCCCCGCGCCGGCCAGTGCCGCATCCCCGGACGCCCCGGTGGACCTGGCCGGGTTCGTCGACCCCTTTGTCGGAACCGCGCCCGCAGCCCGGGACTTCGGCACCGGCGGTGGTGCCGGTGACACCTTCCCCGGTGCGGCGGTGCCGTTCGGCATGGTGCAGTGGAGCCCGGACACGGTCCGGTCCCAACCCGGCGGCTACCTGTACACCGACGACCGGATCAGGGGGTTCAGCCTCACCCACTTCTCCGGTGCCGGGTGTGTGGCCTTCGGTGACATCCCGTTCCTGCCGCTGGCCGGCACGGTGACCTCCTCACCGGCCAGCGACCCGGGCCGTTACGTCGCCGGCTTCTCCCACCGCCACGAGCAGGCGTCCCCCGGGTACTACCGGGTGCGGCTGGCCTCCGGGCCGCGGGTCGAACTGACCGCCACCGAACGCACCGGGATGGCCCGGTTCACCTTTGACCCGTCCCGTCCGGCCACCGTGCCGGTGAACGTCGCCGGTTCGGCGAAGGGAACCGACGACGCGCAGGTGACCGTCACCGGACCGGACACGGTCAGCGGCTGGGCGTCCAGTGGGGACTTCTGCGGCGCCGGGAACCACTACCGGGTCTTCTTCGTGGCCAGGTTCGACCGACCGTTCGCCTCTTTCGGGACCTGGCGCGACGGCGCGGTCCGGCCGGGAGTCGCCACCGCCCGGGGTGGGTCGCGTCGTGCGGGCGACCGGGCCGGAGTCGGTGAACCACCGTCCGACGGCCGGCC
>DATCWR010000405.1:0-4558 GCA_036566245.1 Mycobacteriales bacterium
GTCGCTGTTGGCCGCGCCGCACGGTGCGGCGCGCACGAGGTGGCGGCGAAGCCGACCGGGGCCCACGCCGGGGCGGCTCGCGACCGCCCTGGCCGGTTACCGTTACCGTCGGGGGGAGGAGGAGACGCCGTGACAGACACCGGTCGCAGTCCCGGCTCGGCGCGGGCCACCCGGCAGGGCGCCGCGGTGCAGGCCGTACTGGCCAGGTCGACGTCGTTCCGCAGCGCCCAGGACCTCTACTCCGAACTGCGCCGCCGGGGCGAGGCGGTCGGTCTGACCACGGTGTACCGGCACCTTCAGATGCTGGCCGAGGCCAAGGCGGTCGACGTACTGCACACCCCCGAGGGGGAGACCGTCTACCGGTTGTGCGGCAGCGGCACCCACCACCACCACCTGGTCTGCCGGGGTTGCGGGCTGACCGTGGAGATCGAGGGCCGCGAGGTGGAACGGTGGAGCCAACGGGTCGCCGCCGAGCAGCGTTTCGTTGACGTGGACCACACCGTGGAGGTGTTCGGCACCTGCCAGGCGTGTGCCGCCGACGCCGACGCTCCCGACTGACAACCAGCCGGACAACCCAGCCAGGCCGGCCGGTCACATCACAGGGGATCGGGCCTCAGGCCACCGACAGCAGCGCGTGGGTGACCAGGTAGACCACCGCGGCCACCACGGCGGCTGCCGGGATGGTCAGCACCCAGGCGGCGGCGATGTTGCCGGCCACCCCCCATCGCACCGCGGAGAACCTGCGGGTGGCGCCCACTCCCATCACCGACGAGGTGATCACATGGGTGGTCGACACCGGCACCGCGTAGACGTAGGCGGTGCCAAGCATCACCCCGGAGGCGACGGTCTGGGCGGAGAAGCCGCCCACCGAGCTGAGTTGGATCACCCGCCGGCCGAGCGTGCGCATGATCCGGTACCCGCCGGAGTAGGTGCCCAGGCTGATCGCCCCCGCGGCGGCCAACACCACCCACAGCGGCACGTAGAACGTGTCGATGTGCCCGGACACGAACAGTGCCAGGGCGATCACGCCCATCGTCTTCTGTGCGTCCTGGGTGCCGTGTCCGAAGGCCATCACCGCGCCGGAGAAGATCTGGGCCATCCGGAAGTGCCGGTTGACCCGCGACACGTTGGAGTTCCGGAACAGCCACAACACCGCGACCATGAACAGGTAACCCACGCCCAGTCCGACCAGCGGGGAGAGCACCATCGGCACCACCACCTTGTCCACGACACCGGCCCACTGGACGGTGTACGCGCCGGCCAGCGCCGCGCCGACCAACCCGCCGATGAGCGCGTGTGACGAGGAGGACGGCAGGCCGAAGTACCAGGTGATCAGGTTCCATGTTATGGCGCCGACCAGGGCGGCGAAGACCACCACCAGCCCGGCCGAGGTGTTCGGCGGGGTCACGATGCCCGAGCCGACGGTGTGCGCCACCCCGGTGGACACCACCGCTCCGAGGACGTTCATCACCGCGGCCATCGCCAGGGCCACCCGGGGGGTGAGTGCCTTGGTCGACACGGTGATGGCGATCGCGTTGGCCGCGTCGTGAAATCCGTTGGTGTAGTCGAAGCCCAGCGCGACCACGACGATGATGATCAGCCCCAGGGTGGTGGCGTCCACCCTCAGGACTCCTTGACCGCGATGGTCTCCACCACGTTCGCGACATGCTCGAACGCGTCGGCGGCCTCCTCGAGCTGGTCGGCCACCTCCTTGAGCTTCATCACGGTCAGAGCGTCGTAGTCACCGCTGAACAGTCGGGACAACAGTCGGCGGTAGAGCTTGTCCGCCTCGTTCTCGATCCGGTTGACCTCGATCCAGTACGGGGCGAGGTCCTTCAACGAACGCAGCCGCGGCATGGCCGAGGCGGTCTCCCGGGCGGCCCGCTGGAGCAGTTCGACCTGCTTGGACATCTCGGTGGGCAGCGTGGTCAGGCCAGTCAACTCGATCAGGTCGGCGGCGGCCTCCATCGCGTCCATCACGTCGTCGAGGTTCGCCGCGAGTTGGTAGATGTCCTCCCGGTCGAAGGGAGTGATGAAGCTGGTGTTGAGTTGCCGGAAGATCCGGTGGGTGGTGGAGTCGCCGGTGTGTTCGTGATCACGCAGGGCCTTGGCCAACCGTGGTCGGTTCGCACTCTCGAACATGAACTCGGACAGGGCATCCGCAGCGGCCACCAGGTTCTCTGCGGACGCCGCGAACATCTCGTAGAAACTTTCGTCGCGGGGGGTGATGCGCAGGCGCACGGGTCTCTCCCGATCGGGGGGACACTTCCTGGCGGATCGTACGTTCCCCGGATGAGGCCCGCGTCAACGCCCCGGCACCGAATCACCCATTCCCCGGTCAGACGCCGTTGCGTTCGCTGTCGGTGACTGTTGGTGTCCGGTTCAGCGGGTCGACCAGGCCGCTCGGGCACCAGCCTCACCGATCTGGACCACCAGGTACACACTGGCCACCGCACCGATCGCGGTCAGTAGCACGGCGAGCCCCGCCAGGGGTAACCGGAACTGGCGAACCCGTCCGAACCGACCGGCCATCCGGGGCAGGCAGAGTGTCAGCAGCACTCCGACGACCAGCACCGTCGCCCACGGCCACAGGGTGTTGGCGACGTCCTTGTGCTGCACCATCAGGGACGCCTCGGTGGCATCGCCGGGGTGGTTGCCCAGGTTGTCGATGCGGTGGTCGTACAACCAGTTGCCCGACACCATGGCGGCCGGCACGGCCAGCCCGGCAACCACGTTGAGCACCCCGACCACCGCCCCGTAGCGGCGGCGCAGCGCCGGCACCAGCGCCACGGCCAGACCGGTCAACGCGGCCAGCGGGAGCAGCACCACGACCAGGTGCACCACCAGCGGGTGCACCGGCAGACCGGAGATGGTGGGCATCGCGGCACTCCGTTCGGCGGGGACACCACAGATCACGAAACGGCGATCACTCCGGTTCGAACCGCTCCACCGGTGTTGTTGGCGCGCCCCCGGGAGTGCAGGCCGCGGCAGGGCGATCAGGCACGGTCGGCTGGTGGTCAGGCCTCCGCGCTGCGGTCGGCCTCCATGCCGGTGACCAGCTCGTCGCGGGCCCGGGCGACCCGGGACCGGATCGTGCCCACCGGACAGCCACACACGGTCGCGGCCTCGGCGTAGGACAGACCGATCATCTGGGTGAGCACGAACGCCTCCCGCCGGTCGGGGTCCAACCCGGCCAGCAGCGCGTTCAGCGCGACCCCGTCACTGATGTCGGGGATCTGGTCGGAGCCCGGGTCGGCGGAACGGACCAGCCGCAGCCGGTCCCGGCGCAGGGTGCGGATGTGGTCGGCGCAGACCCGGCGCGCGATGGCCAGCAGCCAGGTGCGGGCGGTCGAGCGGCCGGCGAACCGGTGCAGTGCCCGGAACGCCCGCAGGTAGGTCTCCTGGGTGAGGTCGTCGGCACTTCCCGGATCCGACAGGTGTGCGCACAGTTTCCACACGTCGGCCTGGGTGGAGCGGACCAACAGCGCGGCGGCCTCCGCGTCACCGTCCCGGGCCGCGAGTGCGGCCCGGGTCACCTGGTCGGCGTCCACCATCCGCCTCCTGTCCCGGTTCGAGAGTTGGTCCGGTCGGTCTCACACGGTGATCGAGTGCGTGGAGAGTGTCACCGCCGTACCCGGTCCGTGTCCAGGGGTCCGTGTCCGAACCACACCGGGTGACCCCGATGACACCGTGATCCTGAGAACACCGTGGCGGTGACCACATCTGGGGACCGTCGGGAACCAACAGGCCCCCGGCGCCGACTGGTACGACGTGGACTGCACCCAGTATCGCAAGGAGCTCTCCGCCCGAATGGACGGGGAGGCGCTGCACGTGTTTCCGGAGGCGCTGGACGCACACGTCGCGGCGTGCCCCGGTTGTGCGTCGTGGCTGCGCCGGGCAGAGCAGGTGACCCGGCTGGCCCGGCTGGCCCCGGCGGCCCCGATGCGGGACCGCACCGAGCAGATCCTCGCCAACGTCCCCGCGGTGCGCCCCCGGGGCCGAATCCTGCGGCTGGTGGTCCGGTGCCTGCTCGCCGCGGTGGCCCTGGCCCAGGCGGCGCTGGCCTACCCCGACCTGTTCTTCGGGCACGACGCGATGAGTGCCTCCACCCACGTCGCCCACGAGACCGGCGCGTGGAACGCCGCGCTGGCGGTGGCGTTCCTGTGGGTGGCGCTGCGGCCTCGTAACGCCGGTGGACTGCTGCCGATGGTGGCCGCGTTCGTCGCGATGGTGCTGGCGGTGAGCCTGTCCGACCTGGCCTCCGAACGGGTGCACCTGGACCGCGCGGCCAGTCACCTGCTCGCCGCCGGCGGCCTGGTGTTGTTGGCCGTGCTGGCCCGCCGGGGTGGCCGCTCGGACCGGCCACGACTGGGCGGCCGGGACGTGGGCCCGGACCGCTCCGGCACGCCGGAGTCAGATCTGGACCCCACCGGACCGGATCCGCACTGGGGCGACCGGGATCACGGCTGGGGCGACGGCGACACCCGGCCCGCCTCCGGTGCGCTGTTCGGCAGTGCCCGCGGTCGGAGCGTGGCATGACCCGGACGCGGCAGGGCCG
>DATCWR010000407.1:0-4912 GCA_036566245.1 Mycobacteriales bacterium
CCCCCTGCCGGTAGGTCAGGCTGACGGTGCCGTCGGCCACGGCCACCCGGTCGGGGGTGCGGGCAGCCTGCGCGCGCACCAGACCGGGCAGTGTGGTGTCCGGGACGGCCCGCCGCGGCCCGGTACCCCACGACAGCAGGCGGTCCCGTTCGGCCGTGCCGAGCAACTCCACCCGTCCCAACCGCGCCGAGGGATCGGCCACCATCGCCTGGACCACCCGTTGCAGGTGTCCCAGCAGCCGCTCCACCCGGTCGCGGTCGAACAACTCCGCCGCGTACCGGGCGTGCAGGCTCAGCGCGGTCGGTTCCAGCGTGGCGGTGACGGCAAGGTCCAGCGGGGCGAACCCGGCCGCACCGCACAACCGGTCGGCCTGGGGGGCCGCCGGGGTGTCGGTGACCCGAAGGCAGACGGTGAACAGTGGGTGGACCAGGCGGTGGCCGCCGGGGCTGACCCGTTCGACGAGGGTTGCCAAGGGTACGTCCTGGTGCGCGGATGCCTCGGCCACCGCCTGAGAGGCCCGGTCGACCAGTTCACCGACGGTGGGGTCGGCCGACACGTCCACCCGCACCGCCAGCACCGCCGCCGAGTCGGCCACCACCGGCAGCCCGGGCAGCACCGGCGCGGGCACCGACAGGCCCAGCACGACGTCGTGTTCACCGGTGTACCGCGACAGCACCTCGGCCAACGCACCGACCAGCACCGCCCCGGGCGACACCCCGCGTTCGGCGGCCAGGTCGTGCACGGCCGCGGCCAACGCGGGCGCGGCGGTCACCGACACCACCTCACCGGGCGTGGGTGGGTGGACCGCCCGCTGCCGGTCGGTGGGTAGTTCCAGCATCGGGGCGCCGTCCAACCAACAATCCTCGGTCTGCGTGTCACCCATCGTCGCCGTCCCCCCTCCGCGGATGCCCCGCGGTCACGTCGGGTAAGTCCTCGGGTCCGCCCGCCGCGTCCACCGCCCCGGCGACCACCCGGGCGAGTTCGGCCACCGTCGGTGCCCCGAACACCTGGCGCACCGTCAGGTCGACACCGAATCGGCGCCGAACCCGGTGACACAGGCGCAGCACCGCCGGCCAGCGCGCCCCCCGGTCGAACAGGTCGTCCTCGGTCCGCAGGTCGGGCCGATCCAGCAGGTCGGCACAGATGGCCAGCACCTCCGACTCGACCGGGCCGACCGTGGCCGGCGTGGTGGCGACCGCCCGCCGGCGCGGCCAGTCCGGTTCGGGTAACGCGGCGCGGTTGACCTTGCCGGTCGGCGACAGCGGGACCGCGTCGATCACGGCGAAGGCGGCCGGTTCCATGTAGGAGGGCAGGGTGGACCGGCAGAACGCGCCCAGCGCGGCGTGGGCCGGTGGCTTTCCGGCGGGAACCACGTACCCCACCAACTGTGGTTCACCGGCCGGGTCGGTGCGGATCGCCGCCACCGCCTGGGCCACCTCCGGCTGCCGGGCCAGGGTCGCCTCGATCTCACCCAGTTCAATGCGGAATCCCCGCAGCTTGACCTGGGTGTCGACCCGGCCGAGGAAGTCGATCTCGCCGTCGGGTGTCCACCGGGCCAGGTCACCGGTCCGGTAGAGCCTGCCACCGGGCGGGCCCAGGTGGTCGGGTACGAACCGTTCCGCGGTCAGGTCGGGCCGACCAAGGTAGCCGTGTGCCACCCCCGGCCCACCCAGGTGCAGCTCACCGGGAACACCGACCGGTGTCGGGCGACCGGCCCGGTCGAGGATGTAGGTCCGCACGTTGTCCAACGGCCGCCCGATGGTGACCGTGCGGTCCTGCCGGGTCAGCCGGCGCATGGTGGCGTAGGCGGTGGTCTCGGTCGGCCCGTACATGTTGTAGATCTCCTCCACCGACGAGTCGGCGAAGACCTGGTCGACCAACCGCCCGGGCAGCGGCTCGGCACCGATGGTCAGGGTGCGCAGGGCACGGGGCAACCGGCCCAGCCGCAGATATTCCGACAGCACCGAGGGCACCGTGTTGATCAGGGTGACCCGGTCGTGGTGGTCCACCTGGTCGGACACCAGCAGCAGGTTGTCGACCACCACGAGCGTGCCGCCCACCAGCAGCGGCGGCCACAGTTCGACCAGACACGCGTCGAAGGACGCGGCGGTACTGAACAACACCTGGGCGAAACGGTCCGGTTCCACCACGGCCAGCAACCCGGACAGGTACCCGGTCAGGTTGCGGTGGCAGGTCGCCACACCCTTGGGCCGACCGGTCGAACCGGAGGTGAACACCACGTGGCACAGCCGCTCGGGATCGACGTCCACCGGCGGGGCCTGGTCACCGGCTGCGGCGACCAGCGCCTCGTGCCGGTCCAGCGGTACCACCGTCGCCGAGCCGGTGTCGGGCAGTCTGGCGCGCAACGTCGAACGGGTCAGCACCAACCCGGCCCGCGCGTCGTGCAGGATCATCTCGATCCGCCCGGCCGGATACCCCAGGTCCAACGGCACGTAGGCACCACCGGCCTTCAGCACGGCCAACAGGGTCACGACCAGTTCCACGTCGCGGGGAAGGAACACCGCGACCAGCACCCCGGGACCCACGCCCAACGAACGCAGGTGGTTGGCCAACCGGTTGGACCGCACCTCCAACTGTCGGTAGGTCAGTTCGCCGGCCGCGTCGGCGACCGCCACCGCATCGGGGGTGCGGGCGGCCTGCTCGTCGACCAGCGCGTACACCGGGGCGTCACCGACCGGACGGGTCGGCCCGTGCCAGCCGGCCACGACCTGGTGATGTTCGGCCGGCGAGAGCAGGTCGACCTGCCACAGCCGTTGGTCGGGATGGCCACAGGCCACCTCGAACACGTCGACCAGGTGGTCGGTCAGGGCTTCGATCCGCCACCGGTCGAACAGGTCGGCACGGTAGCGGACATCCAACCGGGTCCCGTCGCCGGTGCGGGTGGCGGTCACCGACAGATCGGGGGCGTCGACGGCCAGATCACCTGCGGGCAGGTCCAGTGCTTCGACCCGCAGTCCCGGCAACGAGACGCACCGGCGCTCACGCACCGCCAACCCGACCTGGAACACCGGGTGGCGGTCCGGCTCGGGGCGAAGACCCAACCGGTCGACCACCGCGGCGAACGGCACGGTGGAGGTGGCACGGCCCAGCGCGGCGGTGGTGCGGTCCACCAGTTCGGCCAGGGTGGGGTCACCACGGGTGTCGACCCGGAGCACGACCGGATCGTCGAACGGGCCGACCCGACCACGCGGGGCGGCGCCGGGCGAACTGCCGAACAGGCCCAGCACGACCTCGTCCCCGCCGGTGTGGCGGGTGAGCACGGCCGCGAGTGACGCGGCGAGCACGGTCGGGAGGCTGTCCGGTGCGGGCAGGGATCGGCCGATCGCGCGCCGAACCTGACCGGCTCGCGGTGTTCCAGGCGCGCGGCGGGGGTGGTCGGCAGGTAGTTCCAGTGTCGGTGAGCCGGCCAGGTGACTGGTCAGGCGCTCCAGTTCCCGCTGCCCGGCGTGGCTGGCCAGCCACGCCTGCTGCCACCGGGCGTGGTCGGGGTACTGCATGGCCGGCTCGGGCAGGTGGGGCGGTTGACCTGTCACCACCGCCGCGTAGACTTCCGACAGTTCAGACATCAACCATGAATCAGACTGATAGTCAGACACCAGTCGGTGGGTGGTGAGCACGAGAATGTGGTCCTCGTCGGACACGCTGAACAGCCGCACCCGCACCAGCGGCCCGGCTGCCGACTCCGGGGTGCGCAACGACGCACCGACCACAGCCTCGACGGTGGTTCCGGGTGGCACGCTGGTGACCGACAGGTCGAACCTGGGTTCGCCGTCGAACGCCAGTACCGGCACGCCCTCGCGCACCACCAGCGACGTCGCCAGTACCCGGTGGCGCCCGGCCACCACCGACAGCGCGGTGCGCAGCGCCGACACGTCGAGCCGACCTGACAGACGCAGTACCACCGGATCGTTGAGTGCCGCGTGGCCGGCCCAGGTCTGGGCGAACCACACCGACCGTTGCGTCCCAGACAGTGGCACGTGTGGCACCAGGCGCTTCGTCGCGTCCATCCACTCCCCAACCGGAACTTCCCGGGCTGGCGCATGGCCGAACCGTCTCCGGTACCGCCGTGCCGCCCGGGTTTCGGACGGAGACCATGCGACAACGCCTAGCGACCGCAGGAGTAACCCAGCGGCGTGGACGCGCGGTCTCGACCGGGGACCAGGTATCGAGAACGGTGGCGACCACAGGTAGCAGCAAGATCTTTGCGGATAATACGTCCCAGGTTGGAGTGGTGCGCGACCTTCGTCATAACTGATGGGGGTTGGCCAGGTAAAGCGTGATCACCCTCGCGCCACGTATGCCTTCCCCTATTGGAGCGACTCGCCGGGAAAACCTCCACCCACCGGGTGTGTAACCGGTTATCTTCCCGGTTCTCCACCACCGGCCCGAGGCATCCATGCCCGGCACGACCGGGTTCCCGAAAGCAGGTGCCGGACCCCGAACCGAAGACTCGGCTGTGACGGGGGTCCGGCCCCCTCCCTCTAGGATCCGGGCGTGATCACCCACGACGAACGCGAATGCGCCTTCCCTGGATGTGATCGCCCGGTCGCGGCCCGGGCCGGGGCGGTCGGCCAACTCCCCCGGTACTGCTCTGACCCCGACCACACCGCGGCCAGGGCCTGGCAGGAACGCCAGAAGGCCAAGCGGCGGGGCACCGGCAGACCACCACGGCCCACCATCAACCCAGACAGGCTCGACCAACCGGTCACCTTCGCCGCCGCGCACGCGGCCGAACTCCGCCACGAGGTCACCGAACTGGGCGACCGGCTGGTCGACAAACTGACCGCACTGGTCGGTGAACTGCGCACGATGTCCGACCCGGACGCGGCCGCGGCCGAGGTCACCGCGCGACTCGCCCACGCCGAACAGCAGGTCAGCACGGCCAAGGCCC
>DATCWR010000409.1:0-3412 GCA_036566245.1 Mycobacteriales bacterium
CCGGGTACCCCCCGCCACGTACGGTCGATCCTGGGGACGAGGAGATCCCTGCCGCATGTCCCTGCAGGAGTTCTGTCAGTTCACGATTCTCGGTCTCACCCGGGGATCGCTCTATGCGCTCATAGCCCTCGGCTACACCCTGGTCTACGGGGTGTTGCAGCTCATCAACTTCGCCCACAGCGAGGTGTTCATGATGGGCGGCTTCGGGGGACTGTTCGTGATCAGGGCCCTGTTGGGACCTAGTCCCGGAATGCAGCCGTTCGCTCTGGCCACGTTCTACCTGGTGTTGGGCATGTTGGCCGGAGCCGCGGCCGGCGGTCTGACCGCCTGGGTGCTCGAACGGGTGGCCTATCGACCGTTGCGTAAACGTAACGCGCCCAAGCTCGCGTTTCTCATCAGCGCGATCGGCGCTTCCGTCTTCCTGTTCAACTTCGCCGGCAAACTGTGGAGCCGTCAGCCGCAGTTCGTGCCGCAGTTCTTCGAGGTGAACAAGCCGATCTTCGACATCTTCGGTGCCACCATGACGTTGATCCAGGTGGTCATCGTCGGCTCCGCGCTCGCCATGATGGTCTTCCTGGACCGGTTGGTGGCCACCACCAAGCTGGGTCAGGGCATCCGGGCGGTGGCCCAGGACGCGCCCACCGCCGCGCTGATGGGCGTCGACATCGACAAGACCATCTCCCGGACGTTCGTGCTGGGTGGTCTGCTCGGTGGTGCGGCCGGCTTCATGTTCGGCATGTTCTCCCTGGTCCAGTACAACATGGGGTTCCTGCCCGGCATCAAGGCCTTCGCCGCGGCCGTGCTGGGCGGCATCGGCAACATCCGCGGCGCCATGATCGGCGGGCTGCTGCTGGGTCTGGTGGAGAACTGGTCGGCCATCTTCATCGACACCAAGTGGTCGGACGTCATCGCCTTCGTCGCCCTGGTCCTCGTGCTGATGTTCCGGCCCACCGGAATCCTGGGTGAGCGGCTCGGGAGGTCCGCGTGAACACGAACGGAACCGTGCGTCGGCGCACCGGCCTGTGGCACAACGAGGACGCGCGCCGCTTCGTCAGCCTGGTCGCCACCGGTGTGTTGCTCGCCCTGCTGACCGGCGCGGACGGCAGCGAGGACGACTACCTGCTCTCGTTCCGCGAGTCGCTGCTCAGCATCCGCCTGCCCATCTGCATCGGGCTGATGGTGCTGGTGTGGGCGGTGCTCTACCTGGGCCAGCGCAGGAAGATCTCGCTGTCCCCGGCGGCAACCGGCGCCGCGTTCCGCCAGCGGCTGCGGCAGATGCCCGCGGTGCGGTGGCTGCTCATCGTGGCGGTGATCGGGGCCGCTCTGGCGGTACCCCCGTTCCTGTCCGGTTTCTGGCAGACGGTGCTGGTGAACGAGGTTGGCATCTACGTGCTGCTGGCCGCCGGACTGAACGTGGTGGTCGGCTGGGCCGGGCTGCTCGACCTCGGCTACATCGCGTTCTTCGCGATCGGCGCCTACACCACCGCCTACTTCACCGGAACCCTGCCGGTCAAGCCGCCGTTCGTGGTGAACCCGTTCGTCGCGATCATCTTCGCGGTGGCGGCCTGCCTGATCGCCGGGGTGCTGCTGGGCGCCCCGACGCTGCGGTTGCGCGGGGACTACCTGGCCGTGGTGACCCTGGGCTTCGGGGAGATCGTCCGGATCGTCGCGCTCAACGGTGATGGCTTCACCAACGGTCCGCGTGGTGCCACCAACATCCCGCACCCGTCGATCACGCTGCCCTTCGGTGTCCACTTCTGGAAGATCGACTGGGACGGCTCACTGCGGTGGGGCATCGACTCACTGCCGTACTGGTACCTGCTGTTGGTCTTCACCGCCCTGGTGGTGTTCCTGCTCGGTCGGCTGGAGCACAGTCGGGTGGGCCGGGCCTGGACGGCGATCCGCGAGGACGAGGTGGCCGCGCAGGCCACCGGCGTGCGGACGTTCCAGTTGAAGCTGCTCGCCTTCGCCATCGGCGCGTCCACCTCGGGGGTGGCCGGGGTGATCTACGCGAGCAAGGTTGGCTTCATCAGCCCGGACAACTTCATCCTGCAGTACTCCATCTTCGTGCTCGCCTACGTCATCTTCGGTGGGATGGGATCGCTGACTGGCGTGGTACTGGGGGCCGCGTTGCTGACCGCGCTGCCGGAGTTCCTCCGCGACTACGTGGCAGCCGCCGACCGTCCGACCTACCTGGGCGCGGTGCTGGTGCTGATGATGATCTTCCGGCCGGCCGGTCTGGTTCCGGCCGGACGGCGCAAGGCCGAGATCGCCCTGGCGCAGGAAACCGATCCGCCCGGGTCCCCGGCATCACCGGTTGACCAGCCCGGGGCCGGTTCCAGTACGGCGCCCGCCGGCGCGGTGGGGGGTGCACAGTGACCGCCACCGAGGCGGCGACCGCGGTCGACGACGTTGACAACGCGGCGTTCGAGGTCAACTCGATCACGCTGCGGTTCGGCGGGGTGACCAGCCTGTCCAACGTGAGCATGCGGATGCGGCACGGCGAGATCCTGGCCGTGATCGGCCCCAACGGAGCCGGGAAGACATCACTGTTCAACTGCCTCACCGGCGTGTACCACCCGCAGGAGGGCTCCATCCACTTCCGCCGTGCGCCCGGGGCCAAACCGGTGTCCGTGCTGGGTAAGAAGACCCACACCATCAACCACCTCGGCGTGGCACGGACCTTCCAGAACATCCGCCTGTTCCCCGCGCTGACCGCGCTGGAGAACGTCAAGGTGGGGGTGGAGACCCGGCAGCGCAGCGGCGCGGCCTCGGCGATGCTGGGCCTGCCCAACGCCCGGCGGGACGAGCGGGAGAGCACCCGCCGCGCCCTGGAACTGCTGCGGTTCGTCGATCTGGCCGACCAGGCCAACATGGTGGCCAGCGGATTGCCCTACGGCGGACAGCGTCGACTGGAGATCGCCCGCGCCCTGGGCACCAACCCCAGCGTGCTGCTGCTGGACGAGCCGGCCGCCGGCACCAACCCGTCGGAGAAGCGGGAACTGGCCGACCTGATCTCAGCCATCAACCGGGACATGGGTGTCAGCGTGCTGCTCATCGAGCACGACATGCGGCTGGTCATGTCGATCGCGACCCGGGTGATCGTGCTGAACTTCGGCCAGGTCATCGCCAGCGGCGCACCCGAGCAGGTGCAGCGCGACCCGGCGGTGATCGAGGCTTACCTGGGCACCACCAACTCCACGGGCAAGGACGCGGACAAGGCCGCGGACGGCGGGGCCGCGCCCACCGACATGACACCCGACGGGCCGGCAACCGGCGAGGAGGTGGGTTCGTGACCGATGTGCTGCTCGAGGTGAAGGACCTTGAGGTCCGTTACGGCGCGATCCGGGCACTCAAGGGCGTCTCGTTCGAGGTCGGCCGGGGCGAGATCGTGGCCCTGCTCGGTGCGAAC
>DATCWR010000428.1:0-8289 GCA_036566245.1 Mycobacteriales bacterium
GGCCCGGTCAACCGGACGGCTGGCCGCTGTCGTACTGACCGCGGCCCACGGTCGGCCCGGTCATCGCGTGCGACGATGACCGGGTGACGGGCAGCGAGATGACCGTGGGCGTCGGCGCGGCCGCGGCCGGAGTGACGCCGACCGGGCACGGCGGCGAGGCCGACACCGACCTGGTGCTCAACCTGGGTCCCGGGCACCCGTCCACCCACGGGGTGCTGCGGTTGCGGCTGTCTCTCGACGGTGACCGGGTGGTCAGCGCCGAACCCCTGATCGGGTACCTGCACCGGGGCGCCGAGAAGCTCTTCGAGGTACGCGACTACCGGCAGATCACCGTGCTGGCCAACCGACACGACTGGCTGTCGGCGTTCAGCAGCGAACTGGGCGTGGTACTGGCGGTGGAACGGATGCTGGGCATGGAGGTGCCCCGCCGGGCGGTGTGGCTGCGCACCCTGCTGGCCGAACTGAACCGGGTGCTCAACCATCTGATGTTCCTGGGCAGTCACCTGCTCGACGCTGGTTCGCCGGTGCCCACGGTGCACGGGATGGCCGCGCGCGAACAGATCCAGGCGGTGCTGGAGGAGGCGGCCGGCGGGCGGATGCACCTCATGTTCAACCGGGTCGGCGGGCTGCGTGAGGAGGTACCGGCCGGCTGGACCGACCGGGTCCGCCGCGCGGTCGCCGAGGTGCGAGGTGGGCTGGGCCCAATGCGTCGACTGGTGAACGAGAACGAGGATTTCGCCGCCCGCACCAGGGGAGTCGGGGTGTTGCCCGCCGACGCGGTGGAGGCCTACGGGGTGAGCGGGCCCGTGGCCCGGGCCAGCGGGGTGGATCTTGATCTGCGCCGGGACGAGCCGTACCTGGCCTACGCCGAGCTGGCCGACGTGCTGCGTGTGGTGACCCGACAGGCGGGGGACTGCCACGCCCGGTTCGAATGCCTGCTCGAGCAGGTGGTGGCCTCGTTGGACCTGGTCGACGCCTGCCTGGACCGACTGCCCGGTGGGCCGGTGAACGTGCGGCTGCCCAAGACGGTTCGGGCTCCGGAGGGGCACACCTACTGCTGGACGGAGAACCCGTTGGGTCTGTCCGGGTACTACCTGGTGTCCCGGGGAGACCGCACCCCATGGCGGCTGAAGCTGCGCTCGGCCTCGTTCAACAACGTGCAGGCCCTGCGGGTGGTCCTGCCCGGTGCGGCGCTGGGCGACCTGGTGGCCATCCTGGCCTCGATGTTCTTCGTGGTCGGTGACATCGACCGGTAGTCGCGGTCGTCCGCCAGGCCGGTGCGGAACGCCTGCCACGGGATGCCACCAGCCGGCGGCCGCGGTGGGTGGTGCGGCCGACCGGCCGGTGGATGGGGCGGGAACCTGGTCCCGCGGTTGGCCCTCAGTGACCCAGGATGCGGGTCAGAACCTCGTTCTCCTCGTCGTCCTCGCGATAGCGGTGACGGCGGGTGCCCTCCGTGGGCCGTGGGGCATCACCGAGGATTCGGGTGAACTGGCCGGTGTCGCCCTCGTTGCGGTAGTGACGGCCCGGTCGCGGCTCGGGGCCGGGGGCGTCGGGCGCGACCTGCTCCTCGCCCGCAGCCGGTACTTCGGACTCCATCTCGGTCATCTCATCATCCTTCCGTGACGCGAGGAATTCACCCGACTCGACCCGCCCGGTCACCCGGACGGAATCGATTCGGTCCCCCGGGTATGTCGCGTCCTCTCCGTCGGTTGAGACAGTTGAGGCACCCGCGCCGTTGACACGGGACGTGGCGGTACCCCATCCGGTGGTGCCCCATCCGGTCGCACCCCAGGGCGAGCCGCCCCAGTCGCTGCCTCCCTGGTCGTCCCCTCCGGACCCGCCGGTCAGCCCGGCGGGCTCACCACGCCGGGCCTTCTCGTCACCGCGAGTCTCCACTTCCATGCCGTCCCCCTCCCCGGAGTTTGCCCGGGTATCCGGCCACGTGACCGGGTTCACGGTCGACGACCATCTGTCGCCGCCGAAACGTCTGGGCCGGCGCTTGTCAGACACCTGCCGTTCATCCCGTGAACCCTTCGTTTATTGGAACGTGCCACATCTTGTCGCATATCGTGTCAGGCGACGAACCAGGTCTGACAGCACCGTTCGACGAGGCTTGGACCGGTCTCGGCCCGGTCGCTGGAACTCCGTGTCCGGGGGTCGCTCCGACTCACCGTCGCCACGGTTTCCGTCGGACCCCCTCGCCGGTGCGGTGGGCAGATCCGGCGGGAACCACGGCCGGGCACGGTCCGACAGCACGCGGTGTCACCCGAGGCGGTGTCGCCCGGCATGACACGACCAGGTCTGACCCTCTCTGCCACACCACTGGCCCCCGCGATCCCGGCATGGTGCACAGCGTACGTCGGCGGCCACCCGAACTGTCCGAGATCCACCCGAACGGGTGACGGACGGAAGGTCCGAAGTAGACAATCGTTATCGGGTCGCAATGTTCATCGACCGACACCGTCATCGGTGGCCAACGCGCGGGATGTTCACAGCAGGCCCTTACTGGTCAGGTAGTCGTGCGCGATCGTTTCGGCGTCCGCCTTGTCGACGCTGAACCTCTTGTTCAGCATCTTGAGGTCGTCGGTGGTGAGAGTCTGGTTGACCTGGTCCACCAGGCCACGTGCCCGGTCGTCCAGGGTGCCCTTCTGGGACAGCGCGCAGATGTTGTCCGAGGGCTGCAACTTCTTGTCATCCACCAGCCGTACCAGGCCGGCCTCGTCAACGCTTCCGTCCGATGTGAACACCAGACCGACATCAATGGTGCCGTCGCGCAGTGCATCGAGGGTCTTCGTGTCGCCCGGGTTGTCGAACTTGCGGTATTTGCCACCTGACTCTTTGAAACTCGCTCCGTACACCGACTGAAGGCCGGGCAGGCAGAACGGACGCTTCTCACATTCCGCACCGGCGCCGAGTACCAGTTGGCCGCGCACACCGGGCTTGCCCAGGTCCGACATCTTTTCCAGGCCGTACTTCCTGGCCGTCTCGGCGGTGACCGCGAACGAGTTCTGGTCGGTCGCGTTGTGGGCGAAGGAGGTGACCTCCAACCCGCCCACCTGGTCGAGTAGCTGGCCGAGGTGGTCGAACGTCACATCGGGGTCACCGCTGGCCATCGGCTGCGTGGTGGAGGCGTCCGGGCCGTTGAGCTGGGTGTTGAAGTACTCGGCGAGGGTGCCGATGTACTCGGGAACCAGGTTGATCTCGCCATCCTGGAGGGCCTTGAGATAGACCTCACGGCTGCCGATGTGCGGTCTGGCGGTGACCGTGTAACCACCCTTCTCCAGCACCTGCACATACATGTTCGCCACGATCTCGGACTCGCCGAAGTTGGCCGAGCCCACCGTTATCGCGCCCTCGCTGGTCGATCCGGCTCCGTTCGGACTGTTCTCGGTGCCCGCGCAGGCTCCCAGCGTCACGGCCAGGGCCGCGGCAAGGCCGACGACTCGCGTGATCCGCATCAAGTTGCTGCCCCAGTTCCTGTCGTGGTCGACCGGCCGCAGCACCGCCGCCACCGGCTCCGGACGCACCGGCACACCGCCGGGCACCCGTTCAGCTAACCACGATCGGGTGACAGTTCACATCTCGATACCAGCACGAAAAGGCTCTGTCCGGTCACGACCCGGCAGATCGGGCGTGTGCTGACGAAGCCCAATGTCGGTCCGACGGGCACGGTCCACAGGGGACAACAATCGCCGGCCGAGCGAGAACACCGCCTCGGTGACAACCGCCAGCAGCGCGACCAGTATCGCGCCACCGACCAACCTGCCCACGTCGTTCTGGCTCTGTCCGTCCAGGATGAACCGGCCCAGCCCACCCTGGGCCAGCGCGGCCGCCAGCGTCGCGGTGGCCACCACCTCGACGGCCGCGGTCCGGATCGCACCCATGATCAGCGGCAGGGCCAGCGGGAGTTCCACCCTGACCAGGATCTGTGGCCCGGACATCCCCATACCACGGGCGGCCTCCACCACGCCGCAGTCGACATCGGTCACCGCCACCCAGGTGTTGGTCATGATCGGCGGAATGGCCAGCGCCACCAGGGCCACCACTATCGGCACGCCGCTGCCTGTTCCGAACACCTGCGCGCACAACACCAACAGCGCGAACGACGGCACCGCCCGTCCCGCGTTGGACAGGCCGACGGCCACCACGCCACCCCGCCGCAGGTGGCCCAGGGTGAGCGCCACCGGCAGCGCCAGGCAGACCGCGATCGCCACCGACACCGCCGACATCGTCACGTGCTCCACCAACCGGTGCGGAATGCCCTCCACACCGTGCCAGTTCTGCCCGTCGGTCAACCAGGAGACCACCACGTCCACGACATTCACCGGCGGCTCCACGGGGTGGCCAGCCGCTGCACCGTCAGCAGCAGCAGGTCGGCTACCAGGGCCAGTGCCACCGACAACAGGGCACCGACCATCAGCGGTGTGGCGAAGTCACGCCGCAGACCGTCCTGGATGAGCTGTCCCAGACCGCCGTGACCGATGAACGAGGCCACCGTGACCAGCCCGACGGTGGACACCGTGGCCACCCGCAGACCGGCCAGCACGCTGGGCAGGGCCAGCGGCAGTTCCACCCGCAGCAGGAGTTGCCAGGGCCGGTAGCCCATGCCGCGGGCCGCCTCGCGCGCCTCGGCCGGCACACCGTCAAGACCGAGCACGATGTTGCGGACCAGGATGAGCAGGGTGTAGGCGACCAGTGCGATCTCGGCGGTCCGCACGGTGAGATAACCGGTGAACGGCCCGAGCAGGAAGAACAGCGCCAGGGATGGAATGGTGTACAGCACGCCGAACACGACGAAGATGGGTGTTCGGGTGCGTCGGTAGTGGCGTGCCACCAGAGCGAAGGGGATCGACACCAGCAGACCTGTTCCCACCGCCACCACGGTCAGTTCGACGTGTTCGAGCAGGGCCGCGCCGATCTGGTGGGTGTGCCCGCGGACCCAGTCCCACCAGATCAACGAGTCCGGCCCGTTGGCCGCGAGGACGAAAGCCACCACATGAACGCTACCCGCGCAGACGACTCTGACGAACCTGACCGGCCCGATACCACCGACCCTGTCGACGCGGCGGCCGAGATGATGGCCGACGTGGTCGACTCGGCGATCGAGGCGACCATCGGTCCGCCGGTCACCCCGGCGGCCAACCCGGCGGCCGACCCGGCGGCCGACGCCTCGGACGCGATGATCCGGCTGGAGGCGGTGAGCAAGCGCTACCCCGACGGCACGGTCGCGGTCGACGCGCTGCACCTGACCGTGCCGCGCGGCGAGGTCTGCGTCCTGGTCGGCCCGTCCGGCTGCGGCAAGACCACCACCATGAAGATGATCAACCGCCTGATCGAACCGACCAGCGGCCGGATCGTGCTCGACGGCGAGGACGTCACGCACACCGATCCGGTGGCGCTGCGCCGACGGATCGGTTACGTCATCCAGCAGGTCGGGCTCTTCCCGCACCAGACCGTGCGGCAGAACATCGCCACGGTGCCCCGCCTGCTCGGTTGGGATCGCCGTCGGATCAGGGCCCGGGTCGGCGAACTGCTGGAGCTGGTCGGCCTGGACCCGGGCGCGTTCGCCGACCGGTATCCGCACCAGCTCTCCGGTGGGCAACAGCAACGGGTCGGGGTGGCCCGGGCGTTGGCCGCCGATCCGGTGGTGCTGCTGATGGACGAACCGTTCAGCGCCATCGACCCGATCGGCCGGGACCGGTTGCAGGGCGAGTTCCAGCGGCTCCAGGGCGAGGTGGGAAAGACGGTCGTGTTCGTCACCCACGACATCGAGGAGGCGGTACGCCTCGGCGACCGGATCGCGGTGCTGTCCGAGGGCGGCCATCTGGAGCAGTACGCCGACCCGGCCACCCTGCTGGGTGCGCCGGCGTCGCGGTTCGTCGCGGACTTCGTCGGTGCCGACCGGGGTCTCAAGCGCCTGGGTGTGACGCCGATCATGATGGAGGACCTGGAGCATCCACCGGTGGTACGTCCCACCGACCGGCTGTCCGACGTGCGCGCCGGTCTCGCCCTGGCCGGCGCCCGGTGGGCGGTCGTGCTCGACCAACGAGACGGGTTGTGCGGTTGGATCTCCCGGGAACGCGCGGAGGGTGGTGAGGGTGTGGTGATCGACCACTGTCGCCGAATGACTGCCTGGGTGGCGGTCACCGACACGCTCAAACGGGCGTTCTCGGTGATGCTGCAGGAGGACGCCGGTTGGGTGGCCGTACTGGACGGCACGCGCTTTCTGGGCGTGTTGACCCCCGAGTCGCTGCACACCGCGTTGCGCCGGTCGGTGGAGGACGCCGAACCCGAGACCGCCGGCACGGTCTGATCCCTCACCGGGCGTCGACCGGGACGGTCAGCGGCGGTGTTGGCCGTCTCCCCGGCGGCGGCGCTCCTCGTCGGTGGGTTTGGGGGTACGACAGCAGTACTCCAGCCACAACGCCGCCGCGGCCAACCCGGCCGAACATCCCACGCCCACCGACGCGGTGATCGTGTCGCCGGTGGCCGCGGCGAGGAAGTCCAGTCTGGACGCCACGTAGATCAACAGCCCTGCCCACACCCCGGTCATGCCAGCCCCCACCAGCGAACTGGCCTTGGCCAGGGCCAGCAACCGGGCAGCCACCAACGGATCGACCGGCCGGGTACCGGGACGCCGCCGGATCCTGTTCCTCAGATGGGTTCCGGCAAGCGCCTCCACCACCGCCAGGACGCCCAGCGACAACGGAACAAACCACCGGAACTCCGGAAACACTCCGTACCAGCGACGCACCACGATCCAGGACAACAACCCGGTCACCACCGCGACGGCGACCAGGTCGCGGATCCGGGTGGCGGTCACCGCGGTGGTTCCAACAGCACCAGGTCGTCTCGGCGCCGCACACCCTGCCGATCGACCCGCGCGACCAGATCACCGACCCGGCCGTGTCCGGGCAACTGCGCGTCCGGTTCGATGTCACTCCACGGCACCAACACGGTGGCGCGTTCGTGTGCCCCGGGGTGGGGCAGCACCAGGTCCGGCGTGTCCATCCGCACATCGTCCACGGTGACCACGTCCACGTCGAGGGTGCGGGGGCCCCAGTGCATGGTCCGCACCCGCCCGGCGGCGTTCTCCAGTTCCTGGGCCCGGGCCAGCCAGCCGTGCGGATCGACCCCCTCCGCGCGCACCACCAGCACCGCGTTGAGGAAGTCTGGTTGGTCCACCACCCCCCACGGGGCGGTCTCGTAGACCGGGGACGCCGACACCAGCACCCCGGCCAGTCCGCGCACGGCCGACCTCAGGTGCTCCAGCCGGTCCCCCAGGTTCGACCCGATGGACAGCACCGCCCGGGTCACGCCCGGCTCCGGGTGATGGTCACCGCGACGTCGGAGAACTCCAGCGGGATGGGCGCGTGTGGCTTGTGCACGGTGACCTGTGCGGTGGTCACCAACTCGTAGCGCAGACAGACCTCGGCCAGCCGTTCGGCCAGGGTCTCGATCAGATTCACCGGAGGCCCGGCGACCACCGCGGCCAGTTCACCGGCCAGGAGGCCGTAGTGCACCGTGTCACCGACCTCGTCACTGGCCGCCGCGGTCCGGGTATCAACGGACAGCACCACGTCGATGACGAAGTGCTGGCCGTCCCGCCGCTCGTGTTCCAGCACGCCGTGACGGCCGAACACCCGCAGGCCGCTCAGCGCGATCTGGTCCCTCACGTCCGTACCTCCTCGCACCGCTGGGCCGACGCCGCGCGCAGGGCGGCCACCACCCGTACCGCGTCAAGGTTCTCTCGCACCCGGTGCACCCGGACACCCCACACGCCGGCCAGTGCGACAAGTGCGGTGGCCGCCACGGTGGCGTCCTCCCGCTCGTCCACCGGACGGGGCGTGCCGTCCGGCGCGGCCAGCAGTGACCCGAGGAACGACTTGCGCGAGGCGGCGACCAGCACCGGGAAGCCCAGGGCGAGCAGCGCGTCCAACCGGTTGAGCAGTGCCCAGTTGTGCTCGGCGGTCTTGGCGAAGCCCAGACCGGGATCGATCACCAACCGGTCCGGGGAGACCCCGGCGGCCAGGGCCGCGTCGATCCGTCGCGACAGTTCGGACACCACGTCGGCGACCACGTCGGTGTAGGTGGCCAACCGCTGCATGTCCCGGCTGTGTCCCCGCCAGTGCATCAGGATCCACGGCACGCCGGCGTCGGCGACCACCCGTCCCATGTCCGGGTCGGCCAGCCCGCCGCTGACGTCGTTGACCACCACGGCACCGGCGGCCAGGGCGGCCTCGGCCACCGCGGCCCTGGTGGTGTCGATGGACAGCCGGACCCCGG
>DATCWR010000432.1:0-5939 GCA_036566245.1 Mycobacteriales bacterium
GCGGGGTAGGTACGCCGGCTCGGGGGTCCGGGAACAGGTCGCCGGCCTACCAACTGCCGCCGCCTCCACCGCCACCCCCGCCACCGACCCCGCCGCCGTCCACGCTGGTGCCGCCACCCCCGCCCGAGCCACCGTGTCCACGTGCGGTGGAAGGCAGCGCGATCGCGTGGTTCAGAAACTCACCGAACGGTGTCGCGGGCTGGTGGCTGGCCACCTGGCCACCTCGGTCGAGAGCACCGGTCAGGTACCAGGGCAGCACCGGCAGTGTCGGTTCGGCGGTGAGGAGCCTGCCCGGGTCCACGCCCAGGGCGATCGCGTGGGGCAGGTACCTGCCCAGCACATCGACCCGTTCGCCGGGCGGAACCGACGACATGTCAACGGCGGCCAGATACGCCCGTAGTTGGTTGACCCGGACCAGCATGTCCCGACCGTGCCGCGACGGCGGCGGCCTGAGCCACAGCGCCGCGCACAGCGCCATCAGGCCGACGACAACTCCGACGCCTACCAGGGCGACCCGGGTGTACAGGCACAGCACAGCCGTCCCGGCGCCCGCGACCAGTAGCAGGGCCGGGGCGGGCCTACGACGGATGCTGTTCGGAGAGCCTCGGTACCAGCCCCGCTCCACCATGTCCCGGTCCAGCCGATACCGGAACGACACGGCCCGGGCACCGATGGTCTGCCTGAGGACGGTGAGACTCACCGTGTCGCTGTTGGCGAAGATCCCGTCGAGCAGCGCCCGCTCGTAGCCCAGGATGTCCTCGGATGGGCTGGTAAGCCGGGTGAGGAACCAGTTCTTCCTTGCCCACCGGTCGTTCCCTCTGGGGGCTTCCCTGATGAGGATGTGGCCTCGGACCGCCAGATCGACAAGGGTGGCGGCCACGTGCGCCCTACGCAGTCTCCCGGTTCGCAGTAGCCCGGCCTGAGCCGGCCGTATCTCCGCACACAGCGCGTCAGCCGACGCCCGGGAAGATGGCCGGGTCAGCATCGGGCCTCGGGCGAGCCGCCACAGAACCAGCGCGGCCAACACCCCACCGAGCGCGGCACCCAGGCCCAGCGCGCCCGTCGTTCCAGTCAGCGGGAAGAACGCCGCAAGGCCGCGCCGCCGGGCCAACAGGGGACCAACGCCGTCCACACTGCCGTGCGGATAGGTCACTCCGATGGTGACCCCCCGCCCGGGGCTGAGGTCGTCCTGGGTGAACGAGACGGTATGCCCGTCACTGGTCACCGACGTACACCGCTCCTGGCTGCCTGTCGGCCCGGTGACGCAGGAGGCCCGGATGACGTCCGCCGGACCGGACACGGTGACCGAGGTACGGGCCGTTGGCACGACCCACTCGGTCCCGATCGCGTTCCAGCGGAGTTCCACGCCATCGCCCACGGCGTCGAGTGCACCCCTGACCGTGTACCTGATCGTGTACGTGTGCCGGCCGGTCTGGGTTCGGTCAGGGTCGCCGATCCGGATCCGCTCCTCCACGCCCTGTCGCAGGATGTCGAAGCGAGCCGAGGCGCCCCCGGTGGCGGTCACCGACAGGTCCGAGATCCGGTACACCCGGTCGTGGCTGTCATCGACGGGACGCCGCACCGGAATGACGCGAACGATGCCGTGCCGATCGTTCGATCCGAAGTCATACTCGATCGTCTCGATGATCCTCAGTTCGCCGGAAGTCCGCACCTCGATATGGACGTCGTTGTGCGGGATACTCTCCGGCCCGTCGGCCATCGCGGGCCAGGCACCCAGGGCTCCGACCAGGGTCACCAGCCCGGTGCAGGCACCGACCAGCACACCTGAGACCGCCGTCCGCGCGAGCGTGTCGGACAACCTGCGACGGGTCAGCCACATACGCAGATCGTACTTTTGCCGTATCCCTGGCAAATCATGCAATCTGAGCAATCCTCCCTGGACCGACTCAACATGGACCTGCGGGTGAACTGACCGCCGCTCCCACGACCGCTCCGGGTCAATCAAATTATTAGTTAGTAACCAGTAACATCGCCTCCATGGGCGAACGGATGCGTGGATCAGAGAGACGAACCCAGGTGCTGGCGATCGCGGCTCGAGAGTTCGCGGACCACGGCCTACACGGCGCCTCCACCGAGGCGATCGCCCGCGAGGCCGGAATCACCCAGGCCTACGTCTTCCGCTTGTTCGGGACGAAGAAGGCGCTGTTCCTCGAACTCGTCGGCGCCGCGTTCGACCGCGTCAGCGACGGGATGCTCCACGCCGCGGACGGGGCGAGCGGTCCTGATGCGTTGGCGCCGATGGGTGCCCAGTACTACGACCTGCTCGCGGACCGGACCTCGCTGCTGTTGCAGTTGCAGGGGTTCGCCGCCTGCGGCGACACCGAGGTGCGGGACGTGGTTCGGTCACGGGTCGCTCGCATGTGGCACGTCGTCGCAGACACCACCCGCCTCGACCCGGTGACGGTCAAGTCCTTCCTCGCCTTCGGCATGCTGCTCTCCACCGGCGCTGCCCTCGACGTCGGGCAGGTGGACGAGCCCTGGGCCCGTGGCGTCCGCACTCGCATCCACGCCGGTCTCTTCGAGCACATCACCGCGGCCACCAACCGGTGAGCACCAACCCGACGCCGGTGGCCAGGACAACCGTCGCCGGTGCACGCACCCGCCTCCTGGTCCCCACCCTGCTGTTCACGGCGCTGGTGGTCGCCGCTGTCGGGAGTCTGGGTGCTCCACTCATCACCAGTGTCGCGACGACCTTCCACGTCTCGCTCGCCGCGGCGCAGTGGACGCTGACCATCACACTGCTGGTCGGCGCCGTCGCGTCGCCGTTGCTCGGCCGACTCGGCGCCGGCCCACACCGGAGGGAGGCGATCCTGGCAACCCTGGTGGTCGTCGTCGCCGGCAGCGTGCTCACCGTCCTGCCACTGCCGTTCACGTGCCTGCTGATCGGCCGGGCCGCCCAGGGCGCCGGGCTGGGCCTGACCGCGCTGATGATGGGAGTCGCGCGCGACCACCTCCCTACGCACCGCGCGGGCGGGGTCATCGCGCTGGTCTCGGTGGCCTCCACCGTCGGCATCGGCGTCGGGTATCCCCTTGCGGGGCGTCTCACCGACGTCGCCGGAGTCCGCGCCGCCTACACGCTGGGGCTGGTCGTCACCGCGCTCGCCCTGCTGGCAGCATGGTTCAGCCTCCCCGCCGTGCCGGCCGGTCGGACATCCCGTCTCGACATCCCCGGGACACTGCTTCTCAGCGGCGGCCTACTGGCCATCCTGGTCAACGCCAGCCAGACCAGTCTCTGGCGAGAACACCTTGGCATCGCGTTGGGGCTCGCCGGCGCGGCCGCGCTCCTGATCGCCGGATGGGTGTCGAGGGAACTCCATACCGACACCCCGCTGGTCGACATCCGCCTCCTACGTCACCCGGCGGTCGCCGGAGCCAACCTGACGATGGCTCTTGGTGGCGTCGGCATGTACCTGCTTCTCACCCTGCTCACCCGCTTCGCCCAGACGCCGGAGAGTGCCGGCTACGGATTCGGCCTCAGCGTGTTCGAGGCCGGCCTCACGCTCGTGCCCTTCTCCGTCATGGGCTTCGTCGCCGGCAGACTGCACCCGAAAATCAGCACCCGGTTTGGTGCGCGCACCACCTTGGCCACCAGTTCGGCCACGATCCTCGCCGCCTTCCTGGTGCTTCTGCCAGCTCACACCAGCGTCATCGAGATCCTGACAGCTCAGGCGATCCTCGGGTTCGGCGTCGGTGCCTTCTCCGCTGCCATGCCAGCCGTCATCCTGACCGTCACACCAGCGGCCGAGACATCCAGCGCCATGGCGTTCAACCAGGTCGTGCGCAGCGTCGGCTTCTCGTTCGGCAGCGCGATCGGGGGTCTCGTACTGGCCGCTCACACGCCGACCGCACAGAACTTCCCCACGAACCACGGCTACACCGTCGCCGCCGCGACAGGCATGGCGATCATGACGCTCACGATCCTCACCGCCGTGACGGTCGTACGGGCCGGTCACACGCGACGTCCCACAGATCCCGCGTAACACGAGTCGCAGTCTGGCGGCGGCCCGATCACTCACGGTGGCACTCCACCGGTGGCGCGACTCACAGAGGAGCATCGACCAGCGCCCGCCGAACAGGCGAGTTCTGCCGGTCGGGATCGGAAGTAGCCACCGTCGATCGGCTTCACGCCGCATACCTGTCCGAACCGTAAACGCGCAGGTCAGCGAGATGATCACGTTCCATGGTGGGCGCAGCTGGGTTCGAACCAGCGACCCCTCGCTTGTAAGGCGAGTGCTCTTCCACTGAGCTATGCGCCCGGACAGGTCATGACGAGTCCGCGTGATGGTATCTGGCCGGGACCGGCCGCGACACCCGCCCGGGTCGTCGGCAGCCACAGCCGGCACGTAGTGTCGGACCGTGTTGCTTCTGCTGCGTCAGGCGCGGTACCTGGCGCTGATGGCCGGTGGCGTCGTACTGGCGGTGGTGTGCGTTCTGGCCGCGTTCTGGCAGGTGCACCGGTATGACGGTAAGCACGACGTGAACGCCGAGCTACGGCACAACGACGCCCGGACCGCGGTCCCGGTTGGCCAACTGCTCGCCCCCGGCCAGCCGGTGGGTCCGGACGAGGAGTTCCGCCGGGTCACCGCACGCGGACACTACGACGTCGCCGACCAGTTGTTCGTGCGGCAGCGGCAGATCGACAACCACGCCGGCTACCTGGTTCTCACCCCGCTGCGCACCGACGCCGGCCCGGTGTTGTTGGTCGTACGCGGCTGGGTCCCCATCGGCGGCAGTGCCACCCAGACTCCGACGGTGCCGCCCCCGCCGAGCACGGAGGTGGAACTGACCGGGCGGGTCTACCCGAGCGAGCCGGCCGACGACCACCGTGGCCTACCGGCTGGCCAGATCGAACGGATCGACGTTCCCGGCCTGGCTGACCGACTGGACGCTCCCACCTACGGCGGTTATGTCCAGATTGTCGCCCAGCAGCCGGCCGACCACGGACTGCGACCGATGCCCGAACCGGACCTGTCCAACCCGGCCGGCGGCGCGTTCGAGGGCCAGCACCTGGCATACATAGTGCAGTGGTTCTTCTTCGGTGCGTTGGCCCTGGCCGCTCCGCCGATACTGGCCTACAAGGACGCCCGGGACCGGGTCGCCGGGTCCGGTCCAGATCCGACCGAACCAGACCCCGAGACCGATCCGAAGGCCGGGACCGACGAGGACCTGGCCACCGTGCCGGAACACGAGTCCGACCGGACGGCTGCCGACCGGCGCTGAGCCGCACCCGGTCGGCAGCCACCACCCGATCGTCAGGCGAGTTCGGCGAGCGCCTTCTGCCAACGGGACTGGTCCCGCGCCTCACCGGGGGCGTTCGCCTCGGCGAACCGCACCACACCGCTCCGGTCGACCAGGAAGGTGCCCCGGATGGCCATCCCGACCTGGTCGTTGAACACCCCGTAGGCCGAGGCCACCGCGCCGTGCGGCCAGAAGTCGGCCAGCAGTGGGAAGTCGTACCCCTCCTTCTCGGCGTAGGCCCTGAGCGTGAACGTGGAGTCCACGCTGACCGCCAGCACCTGCACGTCGTCGTTCTGGTAGCGCGGCAGCTCGTCACGCACCTGGCACAGCTCACCGGTGCAGATACCGCTGAAGGCGAACGGGTAGAAAACCACCAACACGTTCTTCTTGCCGCGGAATGACGACAGCGTTACCTCGTTACCACCCTGGTCCTTCAGCGTGAAGTCCGGGGCCTGCGAACCAACCTCGACAGCCATCGGTGACGGGTCTCCTCGTCGGGTCTTGGGCTTGACCACCCGTCTGGGCGGTCCGGTTCGAGCATGCCACCACCGACCGGCCCGAACACAGTGCCCCGCGTGCCGGCCCGCGCCACCCGACACCCACCCGACACCCGGACGGTTGGTCAGGCCGGTGGCGGCATGGCCGCGACCGGGCGCGGTGCGGCGCGGCGTGACCGTCGC
>DATCWR010000148.1:0-4716 GCA_036566245.1 Mycobacteriales bacterium
CCGGGCCGGGTCGATCTGCGCGCAGGAGGTCACCGCGACCATGTCGGCCCCGACCCGGGCCACCGCCTGCGCGGGGTCGTCGATACCGCCGAGGATCGGCACCCCGAGTACCCGCAGCCGGGTACCGGTCGAGTGGAACGGAACACAGGCCCCGACCACCCGCATACCGACGGCGGGTTCCCGGCGCAACTGGATGACCAGGTCGGCCACCGAGTCCTCGCTGCCCACCGCGACGACGTGGTGCATGCACTGACCGGCTCGACGCCGGGTGTGCAGGCGCTTGCGGGTCGTGTAGTGCCCGACCAGGCTCAACATCGCGGCCAGCGGCAGGGCCAGTACCACGTAACCACGGGCCACCTCGGCCTTGGTGGCGTAGGACACGAAGGCAACGGCGGCGGTGAGCCCGACAAAGGCCCGTACCACCCGCTGGTACTCCTCCGAACCGTAACCGAGCAGGCGCTCGTCGTAGGCGTGCGCCAACCCGATGGTGCCGACCCACAGCAACGGCATGGCCAGACTGAACCAGGCGTAGGCATCGGCCCCGGGTGCGATCTCGTCGTTGAACCGGACCAGGAAGGCCGTCACCGCCGCGACGATCGCCGCCGCGGCGTCCAGCACGATCAGCGTGGCGATGTTCCGCCGTAGCCACCGACGCCGTAGCGACCGACCGGCCGCCTGCCACCGCGAGCTGACGCCCCCACCGACATCCCCACCGACGTCCCAGGCGATGTCCACGCCGAACCCGCCGGCACTGCCTGCCGGCGCCGTCACTCTCTGACCGTGCCGTGGTTGCGGCACCACGTCATCCCCGGCGCGCGCAAGCCCGCCGGGCGTCCGCCCGAAGCCCCCCACACATCCCCCCAGATGCAACCCGACCCCTTCGGGTCGAGCTCCCCCCAAGCACGCCAGCATCACGGTGCGCGTTCGGAACAACAGTTCACGTACACCGGAAATACTGTGGCGGGGACTGAGGCTAGCGACAGTCGTCACGCGGCGTAAGGCACTTCCAGATCTCTCTGCGCCGGAGAACGGTTGCATCACAAAATTGGCACGTTCCAACCATCAGATACACGCGACAGGGCTAACCCGTACTGGCCCGAAAAGCCGCGTCGGGCAGATCACCGATCCGGTCGCACCGGGTCGGATACCAGAAGGCGGCCACCCGCCCCGGTACGGGACAATCGTGGGGTGAGCGTCCACCGAGCCCTACCCCCGCCCGGTTCCCCCTCCGCACCCGACGACCCCGGTTACACCCAGGGTGGCGACGACGCGCCGCTCCGCGCCGACGTGCGCCGGGTCGGCGCGCTGCTGGGTGAGTCGCTGGTGCGCCAGGAAGGCCCCGAACTACTTGACCTGGTCGAGCGCGTCCGGGCCCTGACCAAGGCGTCCAAGGCCGACAGTCCGGGCCGCACGTCCACCGGTGGGGCGGTGGACACCGAGCACCGGTCGGCCGCGCTGGCGTCGTTGCGTGAACTGCTGGCCGGCGCCCCACTGCCGGTGGCGATCCACCTGGTCCGGGCCTTCTCGGCCTACTTCCACCTGGCGAACATGGCCGAGCAGGTGCATCGGGTTCGCGGCCTGCGTGGACCCGCCGAACCGGGCTGGCTGGCTCACGCGGTGTCCGCGGTGGTCGGGGAGGTCGGGCCGCAGGCACTGGCCGAGGCGGTCGCCGACCTGCGGGTACGGCCGGTGTTCACCGCGCACCCGACCGAGGCGAGCCGCCGGTCGATCCTCGGCAAACTACGCACGGTGGGCGACCTGTTGTCCAACGACACCCCGGTGGGCAGCGCGGCCCGCCGCCGCCAGGACCGCAGGCTGGCCGAGATCATCGACCTGATCTGGCAGACCGACGAGCTCCGGTTGGATCGCCCCGAACCGGTCGACGAGGCGCGTAACGCCACCTACTACCTGGACGAGTTGTTCGAGCACACCGTGCCGGAACTGCTCGACGACCTGTCCACCGAACTGGACCGGCACGGTGTCCGGCTGGACCCACGGGCCCGTCCGCTGACCTTCGGCACCTGGATCGGCGGGGACCGGGACGGCAACCCGAACGTGACCCCGCAGGTGACCGCCGAGGTGCTGCTCGTCGGGCACCTGCACGCCATCCGGGTGCTGATCAGCGCGGTGGACGTACTCATCGCCGACGTGTCCAGTTCCACCCGGGTGGTCGGCGTGTCCGACGAACTGCGGGCCAGCCTGCGGTCGGACCTGGCCGCGTTGCCCGATCTGGACCCGCGGATCCTGCGGATCAACGCCGAGGAACCGTACCGGCTCAAGGCGAGTTGCGTGCGTGCCAAGTTGGTCAACACCCGTGACCGGATGCTCGCCGGTGGTCCACACCAACCGGGCCGGGACTACCTGGGCACCGACCAACTGTTGGCGGACCTGCGGGTGATCCGGGAGTCGTTGGCCACCCATCGTGGGGAACTTGTGGCGCGTGGACTGATGGCCCGGGTCGAGCACACCGTGGCCGCCTGCGGCCTGCACCTGGCCACCATGGACGTGCGGGAGCATGCCGACGCCCATCACCGTGCGATCGGGCAACTGGTCGACCGACTGGAGGAACTGGACCGCCCCTACGGGGAACTGGACCGAGCCACCCGCCGGTCGGTGCTGTCGGCCGAACTGGCCAGCCGCCGTCCGTTGGCCTCCCGCCCACCGGCGCTGGACCCGGCAGGTGCCCGCACCTTCGAGGTGTTCGACACCATCCGCCATGCGTTGGACCGGTTCGGGCCTGACGTGGTGGAAAGTTACATCGTCTCGATGACCCGGGGGGCCGACGACCTGCTGGCCGCAGCCGTGCTGGCCCGCGAGGCCGGACTGGTCGACGTGCACGGTGGAGTGGCCCGGATCGGGTTCGTGCCGCTGCTGGAAACGGTGCGGGAACTGCGACACAGCGGGGAGGTACTCGACCAACTGCTCACCGACCCGGCATACCGGCAGATCGTCCGGCTGCGCGACAACGTGCAGGAGGTCATGCTCGGCTACTCCGACTCCAACAAGGAGGCCGGGATCACCACCTCCCAGTGGGAGATCCACAAGGCGCAGCGCCGGTTGCGGGACACCGCCAGCCGGCACGGGGTGACCCTGCGGCTCTTCCACGGGCGCGGTGGCACGGTCGGCCGGGGCGGTGGTCCGGCGCACGAGGCGATCCTGGCCCAGCCGTGGGGAACCCTGGACGGTCAGATCAAGGTGACCGAGCAGGGCGAGGTCATCTCCGACAAGTACGCGCTGCCCGCGCTGGCCCGCAACAACCTGGAACTGCTGGTCGCGGCCGTACTCCGCGCCTCGGTGTTGCACCAGGCGCCGCGCCAGCCGGCCGACGTGCTGGCGCGCTGGGACCGCACCATGGACACGGTGTCGGACGCGGCCCAGGCGGCCTACCGGACGCTGGTGGACGACCCCGACCTGCCGGCGTACTTCCTTCAGTCCACCCCGGTGGAACAGCTCGCCGACCTGCACATCGGCTCCCGACCGTCGCGGCGCCCGGACAGCGGTGCCGGCCTGGCCGGTCTGCGGGCCATCCCGTGGGTGTTCGGCTGGACCCAGTCCCGGCAGATCGTGCCGGGGTGGTTCGGGGTCGGCTCTGGCCTGCGCGCCGCCCGCGAGGCCGGGCTGGGCGGAGTGCTCACCGACATGTACCACGGCACAGGCCGGGTCGAGCCGGACGGCGTCGGGCCGGCGACCGGTGAGTGGGTCGAGCCGTGGCAGTTCTTCCGCACCTTCATGTCCAATGTGGAGATGACCCTGGCCAAGACCGACCTGGGTATCGCCGCGCACTACGTGGAGTCGCTGGTGGACCCCCGGCTGCACCGGCTGTTCGAGGTGATCCGGGTCGAACACGAACGCACCGTGGCCGAGGTGCTCGCGGTGACCGGGGAACCGGAACTGCTCGCCGCCCAGCCGGTGCTCAAGCGCACCTTCGAGGTGCGTGACGCCTACCTGGACCCGATCTCCTACCTCCAGGTGGCGCTGCTGGCCCGGGTCCGGGCGGCCGGTGCGGACAACGTCGACCCGATGCTGCGACGCGCCCTGCTGCTCACCATCAACGGCGTCGCCGCCGGCCTGCGCAACACCGGCTGACCACCGCGCCGCACGGCGGCACCGGCGGGTCAGGAGTTGTAGGTGTTCTGGGCCGTGTCCAGACCACGGGTGAGCAGGGTCTCGACCGCGTCGGCTGCCCGGTCCAGGTCCAGCGGGAGTTCCTTACGCTCGGGCGTGGAGAAGTTCCTCAGCACGAAGTCCGCGGGGTCCTGGCGGCCGGGCGGGCGCCCGATACCGAACCGCACCCGCAGGTAGTCCCGACTGCCCAACGACGCGGTGACCGACCGCAGCCCGTTGTGGCCGTTGTCCCCGCCACCGCGCTTGAGCCGCAGCGTTCCGAACGGGATGTCCAGTTCGTCGTGTACCACGACGATGCGGTCGACCGGCACCTTGTAGAAGTCCCGCAGCGCGGAGGCCGGGCCGCCGGAGTTGTTCATGTACGACCGGGGCTTGGCCAGGATCACCCGGACCCCGGCCAGCCGACCCTCGACCACGTCGGCTCGCGCCCGGTGCGACCGGAACCTGCCGCCGACCCGGTCGGCCAGCACCCCGAGCACCATCGCGCCGGCGTTGTGCCGGTTTCCGGCGTACTCCGGGCCGGGATTGCCCAACCCGATGATCAGATACGCCTCGTCGTCCACTGTGGTTGCCTCACCCGAGGCGGGGGCA
>DATCWR010000445.1:0-8470 GCA_036566245.1 Mycobacteriales bacterium
TCGGGGGCGTCCACCCCTCCCCCGGCGCCGTGCCCCAGCACCAGCAACGAGACGGGCACGGCAGGGACGTCGCGGTGTACCCGGGCGTCCCCCCGGGGGGTGGCGATCAGCACGGGTCCACGGTACGTCGGGCAGACTGGGGTCATGCAGGAAGCGACACCGACCGAACCGCCCTGGCCGGCTCCCCGTGCGACCGGTCCCGTGGACGCCACGGTGAGCCTGCCCGGCTCCAAGTCGATGACCGCACGGGCGCTGGTCCTTGCCGCGTTGGCCGACCGGCCCACCCTGCTTCGTCGACCGCTGCGTGCCCGCGACACCGACCTGATGTCCGCGGGCCTGCGTGCGTTGGGTGTGCGGGTGGAGGAACACGACACCGACTGGCAGGTGGTCCCGGGCCCGATGCGCGGACCGGCCGAGGTGGACGTCGGTCTGGCCGGCACGGTGATGCGGTTCCTGCCTCCGCTCGCCGCGTTGGCCACCGGCCCGGTGCGCTTCGACGGCGATCCCCGGGCTCGGCAACGCCCGCTCGGCCCGATACTGGACGGGCTGGAACAGGTCGGGGTGGAACTCGACCGGTCCGGCGATGGTTCGCTCCCGCTGGTGGTGCGCGGTCACGGACGGGTGTCCGGGGGCATCGCCACCATTGACTCGTCGGCGTCCTCACAGTTCCTCAGCGGCCTGTTGCTGGCCGCCCCCCGGTTCGACAAGGGGGTGGAACTGCACCACTCGGGTCCGCCGGTGCCGTCACTGCCGCACGTGGCGATGACCGTGGACATGTTGCGCCGGGCCGGAGTGGAGGTCGACGACTCCGCCCCGGACACCTGGCGGGTCCACCCCGCCGTGGTGCGCCAGACCGACCTGACCATCGAACCGGACCTGTCCAACGCGGCGGCGTTCCTGGCCGCGGCACTGGTCACCGGCGGTGTGGTCCGGATCCCCGGATGGCCGGCCAGCACCAGCCAGCCCGGGGACGCCCTGCCCGACCTGTTGGCGGCGATGGGCGCCTCGGTGCGGCGCGACGAGTCCGGGTTGACCCTGCGCGGTACCGGCCGGGTGGTCGGGTTGGACGCCGACCTGCACCAGGTCGGTGAACTGGCCCCCGTGCTCGCCGCGGTGGCCGCGGTGGCCGACACACCGTCCCGACTACGAGGGTTGGCACACCTGCGGTTCCACGAGACCGACCGGCTGGCGGCGCTGTCGACCGAGTTGAACCGGCTGGGCGGGGACGTCACCGAGACCGACGACGGCCTGCTCGTCCGACCCCGACCACTGACCGGCGGGACCATGGCGACCTACCACGACCACCGACTGGCCACCGCCGCGGCGGTGCTCGGACTGGTGGTCGACGGGATGCGGGTGGAGAACGTGGCCACCACCGGCAAGACCATGCCGGGCTTTGTCGACCTGTGGACGCAGATGGTGGAACGGCGGCCCTGACGAGACGCCAACCCGACGAGGACGATGTCCGCGTGCGCCCGACGCGACGCGGTTCGCGTCCGCGCACCAAGGAACGTCCCAGCCACGCCGGTGCGCACCGGGGCGTGGTGGTCGCGGTCGACCGCGGCCGGTACACCTGCCTGCTGCGTACCGACTCCGGCGACGGCCCCAGGGTGACCGCGATGCGGGCCCGGGAGCTCGGCCGAGGTTCGGTGGTGGTTGGTGACGAGGTCGCGCTGGTCGGTGACGTGTCCGGCACACCGGGCACGCTGGCCCGGATTGTCCGGGTGGAGCCGCGACGGACCGTGCTGCGCCGCACCGCCGACGATGACGACCCGTACGAACGGGTGATCGTGGCCAACGCCGAGCAGTTGGTGGTGGTCGCCTCGCTGGCCGACCCACCGCCACGGGTCGGACTGATCGACCGGTGCCTGGTCGCCGCCTACGTGGGTGGTCTGGACCCGGTGCTGTGTCTGACCAAGGCCGACCTGGTGGAGGGCACCGACGCGACCGAGGAACTGCTGTCGCTGTACTCGGATCTTGGGGTACCGGCGGTGACCACCCGGCGCGGCACCGAACCGACCGAACTGCGTGCACGACTGACCGGACGGGTCAGCGTGCTGGTCGGCCACTCCGGTGTCGGCAAGTCGACCCTGGTGAACACGCTGGTGCCCCGGGCGGACCGGGCGACCGGGGCGGTCAGCGCGGTGGGCCGAGGCCGGCACACCTCCTCGTCGGTGGTGGCGCTGCGGTTGGCCGACGACGGCTGGGTCATCGACACTCCGGGCATCCGTTCGTTCGGCCTGGCGCACGTCCACCCGGCGGATCTGCTGGCCGCGCTGCCCGACCTGGCCGAGGGCGCCACCCACTGCCCGCCCGGCTGCGACCACACCTCGGCCCAGACCGGGTGCACACTGGACGACTGGGTGGCCCGGGGCCACGCCAGCCCGGCCCGACTGGCCTCCTACCGCCGCCTGCTCGCGTCGCGCTCCACCGAGGATTACTGACCCGGTCCACCGGCCGTGGCGCTCTCCCGCCCATACAGCATGGGCAGGTCCACCAGGTGGACCAAGGGATCCTCGGCGGCGCGGGCGCGCAGCGTCGGGTCGAAGCCGGCCGCACCGAAACAGAGCAGTCGACACTGTCGTGCGTCGTGGCCCCGGGCCACCAACACGTCGCGTGCGCGGGCGAGTCGGTCCAGGTGGCCGATGCCCAGCACGGTTCCCCACTTCGCCTCGCCCAGGGCGAGCACCCGCCGTTGCCGGGTCCCACTGCCGGGGGCGAGCACCGCGGCGTCGATCTGGGTCTGTTGGCGGCGGACCGGATCGGTGACGACTCCGGCACCGACATCACCGATGGCCTCGGCACCCAACACCTCAGAACCCCAGGCGACCAGATACTCACGGCAGAGCGTCTCGAAGTGCGGTCCGGCGACCTGTGCGGCGAACCGGCTGGCAGACTCCCGCCAGACCGCCTCGGCGTGTCCCGCCTCCAGACGGGCCCAGGACGGACGCATGACGGCCTCGTAGAAGGTGACAAGCGGTTCTGCGATGCGGAACTGAGAATGCCCGGACCGAAAGAGGTCGTTCTCCCGAACGAGCAGTCGGCAGTCCTCCAGAACGTTCAGCGGATGGCTGATGTCCACCGACCTACGACCGATGTATCCCGCGATGCCGCCCCTGGTGGCATTGCCCTCTGCCACGGCGGCGAGTACGGAGTGATACAACGCCGTGTCCCGGATCTGCGTCTCCTCGGCAAGCAGGTAGCGCGCCTCCCGGAACAGCGGGCTCAATGGGGACAGCACGGTGCGACAGACCCAGTCCGAGAAGTCGCCGAGGTCCGTGGGCACGTCGTCGTCGAGGAACTGTCGCCGGTATGCCGGAGTGCCACCAACCACGGCGTGCAGCCGGGCGGCGAGCGCGGGAGCGTCCTGGGCATCCCAGAAACGGGCGGCGTCGCGATACCCGAACGGTTGGACCAGCAGTTCCAGAGCGGCCCGGCCACGCAGCGGCGCGTTGCCGGCCAGCAGGCCGCCCATCACCGACATCGCCGAGCCGCACAGCAGCAGTCTCAGCCGGTTCGGCTCGGTCTGGTACCGGTCGAACTCCCGCTGGATCAGTGACGGAAGTTCGGGCACGGCAGCGGTCAGATACGGGAACTCGTCGATGACCGCGAGCACCGGCCGGCTGGCATCCGGTCTGGTCCCGAGGGCGAACAGGTACCTGACCGCGTCGTCCCAGGTGTGGAAGGCCAGGGCGACCGGTGATCCGACATGCTCCGCCAGAGCCGCGCCGAACTGACGCAACGACTCGACCGGCGTGGCCTCGGTCGCTCCGAAGTAGAAGCCCCCGAGTCGTTCGACCAGTGCCCGCAACAGGTAGGTCTTGCCCATCCGACGGCGCCCGCTGACCACCCCAAGACCCGCATGTCGTGTGGGTCGGGTGGCGAATGCCGTCAACGCCCGCCACTCACCGTCACGGGCGAAGACGCTGGTCGGCTTGGCCGGTCCGACCGGCGGCCGGGTTCGGGGCATCGGGCTCCATTTCTTAGGACCACATCCCTTAGAACTGTAGTCCTTGGTTCTGTGGCTGTCGCCAAATGTGTGCCTGGCGGCGGGCGCGGCGTCGTGTCGGCGGGCCGATACCCGCGTGTGGCCACATCGGACGGCGGTACCGTGCGTGCCATGGCCTCCGAGTATCACGATGACCTTGCCCTCGCCCACATACTCGCCGACGACGCGGACGGCCTGACCGTGGCCAGATTCCGGGCGCTGGACCTGCGGGTGGACACCAAGCCCGACCTGACCCCGGTGACCGACGCCGACCGTGGCGCCGAGGAGGTCATGCGGGCGACGTTGCAGCGGGCCAGGTCGGCCGACGCGGTACTCGGTGAGGAGTTCGGCCGGACCGGGGACTCGTCCCGCTGCTGGGTGGTCGACCCGATCGACGGCACCAAGAACTTCGTGCGCGGGGTACCGGTGTGGGCGACGCTGATCGCCCTGATGGACGGCGACGAGGTTGTGGTGGGGCTGGTCAGCGCCCCGGTGCTGGGGCGACGGTGGTGGGCGATGCGCGGCGCCGGCGCGTTCACCGGGAAGTCGTTCGCCCGGGCCACCCCCTGCCACGTGTCCGGAGTGTCCACTCTGGGGGATGCCAGCCTGTCGTACTCCTCACTGTCCGGTTGGGAGGAACACGGGCGGATGGCCGGGTTCCTCGACCTGAACCGGCAGTGCTGGCGCAGCCGCGCCTACGGCGACTTCTGGTCCTACGTCATGGTCGCCGAGGGAACCGTTGACGTGGCATGCGAACCGGAGGTGGCGCTGTGGGACCTGGCCGCGGTCAGTCTGATCGTGACCGAGGCCGGCGGCCGGTTCACCGACCTGGACGGCAGGCCCGGACCGGCCGGCGGCAGCGCGGTGGCCAGTAACGGCCTGCTGCACGACGCCGTGCTGACCCACCTGGGCACCGCCTGACCGGTGTACCTGTCAGCGGACGTGCTGGCCGGTGAAGTGTTCGATGATCCGGCCCGCGTAGTACCGCTCCCAGGAGCCGTCCGCACCGCTGGCGGTGTACTCCTTGTCCAGGCTGACCAACAGGTACACCAGTTCACTACGCACCGGTGCGGCCTGGAGCAGGCTTGGTAGTTCGGACTGGTTGAGCAGCCAGTCGGCGTACCAGGACGCCCAGTCGGGATCGACGCCGTCCACGATCCGGAACACCTGATGGTGGGTCTCGGACGCCTCCCGCAACAGGTCACTCACCCGCCCCAGCACGGTGCTGGCGTCGGTGTCCATGATCACCTCCTGGCCGGTGGCCGGCGACCGCCGCCCACACACCACAGAGATGCCTTCCTGTCGGCGGGTTAAACCGTTCCTGATCAGTGAGTGGGAGCGAGTGTTGGCCTCATTCTTGGTCACTGCGGACATCCCGAACGGTTTTGGGTGTCGTGGTCTCCCGCGTTCGCGCCGCATCCGGTGCCAATCGATCGTGTCGGTGGTCCGGCTTTGCGGGGGCGGGGTTCCTCACGTCTTCGGGTGCCGGGTCTGGCCTGAGCGGTCCGATGCCCTACACGATCACTCTGGTCGTGTAGGGGCGGTGTCGTCCGTCGCCGGATCGGATACCCGAGGGCGCGTCTGCCAATCGCCACCGAAGCGGCGTCATGGCGAGTCATTGTGCGCTTGGTGCTGGTGAGGGGTTTACGCCAGTGCTCATCGCCCCACCTAGAGGTGTATGCCGGGTCCACGGCGACGATCGCGATGCCCTTTTCTGCGGCCATGGACACGAGCCGCGCCCGGAGCTTGGAGGTGGGCATGCCGGAGATCAGCGCGCGGAACCGCTTACGGCGGCCATGTTTCTCCCGGGTCTTCTCGGCTGCGAAGTCGAGGTCTTCGACCGCGATAGACAGCTGGTGTCGGGCCGCCCAGTGCAACAGGCGGGTCAGGGCGTGGCGTACCTGCGCGTCCCGGTGAGCGGCGTTGCCGGACAGGTCGTAGGAGAATCGGCGCGGGTCACCGACAGGGTTGCCGTGGGCGTCCAGCCGCCATGCGGCCAGGTGATCGGCGTTGGTGTCCACCCCGATCACACCGCCAGCGCGGGCCGCGGCCAGCGGGATGGTCCGCACCACGGGCTTGGTCCACGACGCGGTCAGGTACCAGCGGCCCCGGCCCACGTCCAGGCCGATGCGGTAGGCCACAGCCCGGTTTGCCTCGACGCGATCGGCCCACTCCACGCCACGGTGCGCGAAGGCGACCTGGCCCGACAGGACGTATCGGCCGTGCCCGGCGTTTGCCAGGTGCTCCAGCGGTACGGGTAGCCTGATCGAGACTTCCCCGGCCGGGGTGACACGGATCGTCCCGTTCCCGAACCGCCTCCCGGACTCCCCGTCCGCGCCCAGGAACCAGCGTGCGGCCTCCCACCGTTCCTGCCACTGCCCGGCGGTCAACCCGGCCGCGTCGAGGTTGTGCCGATTGCGGGCTAACTTCTTCCCGCCTCGCACGACACGGACCCGCCCGGCCTGCCAATCAGCCCGCTCCTTGACGAGCCGGTTCTTCAGCAGGTGCAGACGTCGGCTTTTGGCGAACCACTCCTGCCGACTGCGGTAGCCACCCGGGGACCGCTTGGAGCCCTTCTCACCCACAGGCAACGACAGCCGGTACGCGGTCGTACGGACACCAGACTCAAGGTTCCGGATGTGCGCGAGCTGCGCACGCCGGGACAACGCCCACTGGTCATGCGTTGCCCTCGTGATCGACCCAGCCCAGCGGGAGGAGGACTCCCGGGTCAGCTCCCGCTTCCGCTCCGCCCACGTGCCGGTGGAGTGGTCCAACCCCTCGGCACAACGCCGCTTGAGATCACCAGAGGCCAGCGAACCGAGATGGCTACCGACCAGGCGTAACACCCTGTCGTCCTGGGGCGTCAGGCCCTTGAGCCGGGTCCGGATCGCCACACCCGACGGACCTAAGACGACGAACGACGGGCCAATCGGCCGCAGCGCGACCTCAGCCATACCCGGCAACCTCTGGCACCCTGCGGGCCCTGTTCCCCGCCGAGCCGCACCTGTACAGGCGGGCGCAGAACCAGGTCAAAACCTTCCGATCCTCGGAGGACACACGGGCGCACAGGCCCAGCCCACCGACCGCCTCGACAGCCGTAGCCGCGTCAACATTCACCAGAATCATGCGTGGCCCGACACGCTGAGCAGACACCGGAAACATCCCGTTCCGAAACCAGCGAAACGCCGTGTGGGGACCAACCCCCTGCACATGCGCCCACCCAGCCAGACCCACACGAATACTTTAGCAAGCTAGAGCACACTTATGCACACGCAGCCTATGACTGCTCACCACCCCCCGGGGCAACACACCCACCGTTGCGGTCACGGACAGTTCACCGGCGGGCGAGGTTGGGAACCGGGCCGAACCGGCCGGCGTGGAAGTCCTGGTAGGCCCGGACGATCTCGTCCCTGCTGTTCATCACCATCGAGCCACCCACCACCACCGACTCACCGATCGGGCGGCCGGCGAACAGCACCGCCCGCGCCACCTCGTCACCGTCCGGCGCGTGCAGGTCCAGCACACTGCTCCCGGACCCGACCGGGTCGGACCAGGCCACCGCACCAGAGTCCAGCACGGTCCGGTCTCGACCTGCGAGCATCCGACCGGACAGAAGGTAGAGGAACGCACGGTCGGTACCGGGCAGTGGCGTGGTCGTCGAACCGGTCGGCTCCAGGGTCACCATCAGGCCGGTGATCGGCCAGTGGTTCGCCGCCGGGCCGGTCAGGTCGCCGACCGAGCCCGAGATGACCCGGGCCTGCGCGCCCGGCCCGGTCAGTACCGGTAGCCGGTCCACGCCCAGGTCCTGGTACCGGGCGTCGACCATCTTCAGCGACGCCGGCAGGTTCACCCACAGTTGGAGGGTGTGAGCGTGCTCGTCCCGGTAGGCCAGTTCCCGGTGCACGATGCCCGCACCGGCGGTCATCCACTGCACCCCACCGGGTGGCAGCACACCCGTGCAACCGCGGTTGTCACCATGCTCCAGCGCGCCGTCCAACACGATGGTCACCGTTTCCAGGCCACGGTGGGGATGCCAGTTGAAACCTGGTCTGGAGAACCAGTCCTCGCTCATCACCAGGAACGGGTCCACCAGGGAGAAGTCCCCGGGCGGGATCACCAGCGACTTGAAGTCAACCTGTTCGTCCCCGCCCAGCGCGGTGACACCGTGCACCCGGTCGATCCGCCGTCTGGTCACCTGTGCACCGTCCATCCACACCATCCCGGTCAGGCCCCGTGCCGCGCGTGCAGACGACAACGGCAGCGGCGGTGGGTGTGTTCCCGACTGTGGTTGGTGGCTGGGCCAGGTCCGTACGGGCCATGGCGCGTGCCCTACTCCTGTGCACCACCGGCAGGTCCGGTCGGCGGCGGGTTGTTCCCAACGAAGACGGCGGCACGCTTGCCCACGAAGGCGGCGATGCCCTCCTGTCCGTCCCGGCTGGCGAACAGCCGCGACCAGGCGTCCCGCTCGGCCCGCAGCGCGTC
>DATCWR010000151.1:0-4686 GCA_036566245.1 Mycobacteriales bacterium
GCGCGCCGAGTTCGAACTGACCGTGCTGTTGGCCGAGCAGAACAACCGGTTCGCGGTGGAACTGGCCGACTCGGTGGCGGTCATCGACGGCGGCTCACTGGTGTTCACCGGCACCCGGGAACAGTTCGACAGCCAGGAGGACCTGCGCCACCGCTACCTGGCCGTGTGATCCCGCTGAACAGCGCGAAGCCCGGCCAGCCGACCGTCCGGACGGGTGCCGGGCTCACTTCGCCGGCCTACGGGGCCGGCGCATCACCAGTGTGGCAGGTGGCTGCCGTGTCACCGGCCGCAGTATCCGGCTCGGCCCGGCGGGTGTCGGCGTCCGACCATGACTGGCCGGTGGGGAGTCGCCCGGCAGGGGTCCACAAAAAGATCTGAAGGTCTGGTCAGTGCGGGGGTTTCGTGCTAGACATGACGAACAGAAACAGCGTTCCGTTGAGCGGAACATGTGGACCACAAGCGGGAACAGGCCCCTCAGGAGGAGCCCATGCGGCACCTATCCACGCCCTTCAAAGCGTTGGCGGCCATCGGGTGCCTGGCGATGGTCGCCAGCGCCTGTGGCTCGTCCGGTGACTCCGGCGACAGTGGCGACAAAGGACCCATCAAGCTTGGCGCCATCGTCACGATCTCCGGGCCGTTGGCCCAGATCGGACAGTCCCACCGCGCCGGCGCCGAACTGGCGGTCAAGCAGATCAACGAGGCCGGTGGCGTGCTCGGCCGCCAGATCCAGCTCGACGTCAAGGACGAACAGGTCAACCCGAGCGCGTCGGTGCAGGCCGCCCGCTCGTTCCTCGGCTCGGACACCAAGCTGCTGTTCGGACTGACCACCGACTCCGACTGCCTGGCGGTCGCCCCGATCGTGGAACAGATGGGCGGCGTACTGGTCGGCACGTCCTGCCAGTCGAACCTGCTGGAGACCACCAAGTTCGTGCCCAGCTTCTTCGAGATCGCCCCCAACAACGCCATGCTGGCCAAGGCGACCGCGGCCCTGGCCTCGCAGAAGTTCCCCGAGGTCAAGAGCTGGGACACCGTCGCACCGGACTACGAGTACGGCCACGAGGTGACCAAGTCCTACCAGGACCAGCTGTCCGAGATGGACAAGGACGTGAGCTACCGCAAGGACGTGTTCGTCCCGCTCACCGAGACCCAGTTCAACTCGCACATCACCTCTCTGCTGTCCGGGCTTCCCGCTGACAGTGCGAAGTCCACCGGCCTGGTGATGGCCACCTTCGGCGCCACCACGATCGGCCTGGCCAAGCAGGGCAAGTCCTTCGACATGTTCAACAAGTACGCCACGGTGATCAACCTCGGCGGCTCCACGCCGACGGCCGAGGCGCTCGGCGCGGACACCCCGCCGATGTACTTCGTGTACGACTACTTCGACGGCGCCTACGACAACGCCACCAACACGAAGTTCGTCGAGGGCTTCAAGCAGGCCAACGACAACGCCCGGCCGAACGCGTGGGCCTACGAGGGCTACACCGCCGTGCTGGCCTACAAGGCGGCGATCGAGAAGGCCAACAGCACCGACCCGGCCAAGGTGAAGGAGGCCATGGCCGGCATGACCTTCGACACGCCCAAGGGTTCGCTGACCTTCCGCGCCGAGGACCACCTGTTGCAGTCCCCGGTCACGGTGTGGCAGGTCAAGCCCGACTCCTCGGCCAAGGAGGGCTTCACGGTGACCACGTCGGACAGCATCCCGGCTGACGAGGTACTGCCTCCGGTGAATGTCGGCTGACACCAGGCGGGGGGTTCCGGGACGGAATCCCCCGCCGCACCACCCGTGGGAACGGCCACACGGGCCCACGTTGGTATCCAGGCCGGGGGTCAGGCCGCGGCGGGCAGGCGGAGCAACGCCGGAAAGAAGGAGGTGACCCGTGACCGGGACCGTCGACGTCGACGTGCTGGTGGCGGGATCCGGCGCCGCCGGGCTCGCCGCGGCACTGGCCGCGGCCGGACGTGGCCTGACCGTGCTGCTGGTCGAGGCACGCCCGGCGTTCCGGCAGGAGTGCAACACCGCGATGAGCACGGCCATGATTCCGGCCGGTGGCAGTCGCTGGCAGCGCGAGCAGGGCGTGCCCGACAGCCCCGAGGTGTTCCTCGCCGACGTCATGCGCAAGACCCACGGCGGTGCCGACCCGGTGGTCGCCCGGGCGCTGACCCGGCTCGCCCCCGACCTGGTCGCCTGGCTGGCCGACGACTGCGGGGTGGAACTGGCCCTGGTCACCGACTTCAACTACCCCGGCCACTCCCACCCGCGCTGCCACACGGTGTCCGACCGGTCCGGACGCACCCTGCACGCCCAACTGCTGCGGGCCGCCGCCGAACGTGGCGTGGACCTGCTGGTCCCGGCCCGGCTGCACGCGGTCACCCCGGTTCGCCCGGACGAACCGGCCGGTGGCCTGCGGGCCACCCTGACCCGGCCGGCCGGCGAGGAGACCGTCACCGCCCGGGCGGTGGTGCTGGCCGGCAACGGTTTCGGCGCGAACCCCGAACTGGTCCGTCGGTACCTGCCGGAGATCGCCGACGGGCTCTACCACGGTGGTGCCGGCAGCACCGGGGACGCGCTGCGGATCGGTGTCGACCTGGGTGCGGACACCGCCTGTCTGGACGCCTACCAGGGGCACGGTTCGGTCGCGGTGGGCCACGGCACGCTGATGACCTGGGCCGGGGTGATGCACGGCGGAATCCTGGTCAACACCGCCGGGGAACGGTTCGGCGACGAGAGCGCCGGCTACTCCGAGTTCGCCCGACTGGTGCTGGCCCAGCCCGGCGGGGTGGCGTGGATGGTGTTCGACCAGCGGGTGGACCTGGCCTGCCGTGCGTTCGCCGACTACCAGCACTGCCGGCAGGCCGGCGCGGTGGTCTGGGCGGCCGACGCCGGGGAACTGGCCGACCGGATCGGCGCACCGGTCGCGACACTGACCCACACCCTCACCGAGGTCGGCGAACTGGCCGCCGTCGACCCGGCCGACCCGGCCACCGACCGGTACGGCCGAACCCACTGGCCGGCACCGCTGCACCCGCCGTACGCGGCGGTGCGGGTCACCGGGGCGTTGTTCCACACCCAGGGCGGGTTGCGGGTGGACGAACACGCCCGGGTGCTGCGAACCGGCGTTCCCCTTCCGGGCCTGTACGCGGCCGGCGGCGCGGCGGTGGGCATGTCCGGGCACGGTCCGGCCGGATACCTGGCCGGCAACGGCCTGCTGGCCGCGCTGGGCCTGGGTTACCTCGCCGGACGACACGTCGGGAGCGCGGCATGACCAAGACCACCGAGACCACCACCGACACCACCGCCGAGACAGCCGGGACCGCCGGGACCACACCGGCGGCCGAACCCACCGGGCCGTTGACCGGGCTACGGGTGTTGGACCTGTCCACCGTGCTGGCCGGCCCGCTGGCCTGCCAGATCCTGGGCGACTACGGCGCCGAGGTCATCAAGATCGAACACCCGGCCCGGGGGGACGCCCTGCGCGGGCACGGTCCGGCCAGGGACGGCGTGCCGCTGTGGTGGGCCATGGTCGGCCGCAACAAACGGTGCATCGGGTTGTACCTGGGCGACCCGGACGGTGCCGAGGTGTTCCTGCGGCTGGCCGCCACCGCCGACGTGGTGGTGGAGAGTTTCCGACCCGGCACGCTGGAACGCTGGGGCCTGGGCTACGACCGGCTGCGCGAGGTCAACCCCGGCCTGGTGCTGGTCCGCATCTCCGGGTTCGGGCAGACCGGGCCGTATGCCGGGCGGGCCGGGTTCGGCACGCTGGCCGAAGCGATGAGCGGGTTCGCCGCGATCACCGGCGAACCCGACGGGCCGCCCACCCTGCCCCCGTTCGGCCTGGCCGACAGCATCACCGGCATCACCGCGGCGGCCGCGGCCAGCATGGCCCTGTACCACCGGGACGCCCGGGGCGGGACCGGCCAGCAGGTCGACCTGGCGATCTACGAACCGCTGGTCACCGTGCTGGGTCCGCAGCCGACCATCTACGACCAACTGGGCAGGCTCCAGCAGCGCACCGGCAACCGGTCGACCAACAACGCCCCGCGCAACACCTACCGCACCAGCGACGACCGTTGGGTGGCCGTGTCGACGAGTGCCACCACGGTCGCCGAACGGGTACTGCGGCTGGTCGGTCACCCCGAGGTGGTCGGCGAACCGTGGTTCACCACCGGTGCCGGCCGGGCCGAACACGGTGACCTGCTCGACGGGTACGTCGCCGACTGGATCGCCGAACGGACCCAGGCCGAGGTGGTCGACGCGTTCACCGAGGCCGGGGCGGCCATCGCGCCGGTGTACGACGTGGCCCAGTTGATGGACGACCCGCATGTGCGGGCCCGCCAGACCATGGTCACCGTGACCGACCCGGCGCTGGGTCCGGTGCGGATGCAGAACGTGCTGTTCCGGATGTCCCAGACCCCGGGAAACATCCGGCACACCGGCCGGCCGCGTAACGCCGACACCGACGAGGTGCTGGGTGGGGAACTGGGTCTGTCCGACGACCAGCTCGCCGACCTGCGGAAGCGAGGCGTCGTTGCCTGAGTCGCGTGGGTCGCACGAATCGCCCGGGGCACCCGGGCCGGCGCCGCGTAGTTACCTGTACGCGCCGGGTTCCCGCCCGGACGTGCTGCGCAAGGCGCTGCGGGCCGGCGCGGACGCGGTGATCCTCGACCTGGAGGACGCGGTCGTGCCCG
>DATCWR010000463.1:0-4035 GCA_036566245.1 Mycobacteriales bacterium
CCGGCCGTCGGCGGTGTTGGACCGTGCGGCACTCGTGCGCCTCGGTGGTGCGGTGCTCGACCGTGGGTCGGCCGTCACAGCGGGCCCGGCAGCGGCGTAGGTCGGCGTAGAACTCCTCCAGCACCAGGGGCGTGACCTTGCTGATCGGAACCTGCGCAAGGGTGGGGCGGATGTAGCGACGGATGTAGCCCTCGTAGCTGCGCCTGGTCGTCGCCTCGATCTCGTGCACCCGCAGCCACGCGTCCAGCGCGGCGCCGAAGGTGGCCTTGGTGCGGGCGTTGCGCTGCTGGTCCACCTCGGCCTGCAGCCGGGTGAGGATCTTGCGCGCTTCCCGCTCACTCGTTGTCGACGCGGTGAGGTAGTGCTGCCCGCCGGTCAGCGGGTCGATCCCGGCGAAGACACGCACCTGGAAGGACCCGCCACGGCGGCGGATGTTGCCTCGCGGACGGGACTTCGCACCGGTGCTCCTGGCCACGTCCCGACGCTACTTCATGGACAGATCCATGGACATCGGCTCTTCGGGTGGTCTTGCGGAGACCTAAAACCGCAGGTCAGAAGGGGTGGGCCGCCAGGGGCTCGAACCCTGAACCCGCGGATTAAAAGTCCGCTGCTCTACCAGTTGAGCTAACGGCCCCGTTGTGGAGGACACGCGACGTGGGCGGCCTCACGTGTGGTGCCTTCCGACTTCTCGCCAGCGACCGTGGGACGCCTCGACCGAGCCGGACGACCTTTCGTCGCGTTGTCAAGCCTACCTTCTCAGCCCGGCCGACGCGGCGGCAATCACGGTACCCGGCCACGGTGGAACACGCCGGCACCTCCCCGGGCCGTCGACCCGTGCCCCGTCAGTACGGATGGGGCAGGCTGGCCGGTGACCCCGTGCCGGCAGGGCCGGGGACCGACGGTCCAACGGGGGGTGGGAGGTGGTCACGGGTGCCGGTGACGGTTCGTGAGGTTTCCTCGACGCTGTGTTTCGTGGGAATCCCGGAGTACCCGCTCCAGGTGGTCCAGGTACGGCTCACCGGCCTCGCCGGCGCGGCCGGCCCGGTGTCGGTGCGCGTCGACGCCGATCCGACCAACGGGTCGACCGACAGGCCCACACCGGTCGTGCTCGAACCCGGCGGCCCGGACGAGCGGGTCGTGGAGGTCGGGACGGACGCCCACCGCCGTCACCCGCCGGGCAGCCCGATACCGGTGATTGTCACGGTCACGGAGGGAGCGGATCGGCACACCCGCCGCGCCACCGTCGAGGCGGCCGAGCCGGGATGGACGATGTGGATGGTGCCGCACTTCCACTACGACCCGGTGTGGTGGAACACCCAGGCCGCCTACACACAGCGCTGGGACGACCTTTCCGGCGCGCAGGCGTCCCGGAGCGGCTACCAACAGACCGCGTTCTCGCTGGTGCGCGCCTACCTGGACGCGGCCCGGCAGGACCCGGACTACCGGTTCGTGCTGGCCGAGGTCGACTACCTCAAACCGTACTGGGACTGCTTCCCGCAGGACCGGGCCTACCTGCGCCGGCTGGTCGCCGAGGGCCGCCTGGAGATCGTTGGTGGCACCTACAACGAGCCGAACACCAACCTCACCAGCCCAGAGTCGACCGCCCGCAACGCCGTCCACGGCCTGGGTTTCACCAGGCACGTACTGGGCGCCGACCCGGACACCGCCTGGCAGTTGGACGTGTTCGGGCACGACCCGCAGTTCCCCGGGATGATGCGCGACGCCGGGTTGACCACCAGTTCGTGGGCACGCGGGCCGTTCCACCAGTGGGGACCGATCCTCAACCCGGGCGGCGAACCACGGGATCCCCGCAGGATGCAGTTCCCCTCGGAGTTCCGCTGGATCTCCCCCGGTGGCGGCGGACTGGTCACCGCCTACATGGCCGACCACTACTCCATCGGGTACTGGATGGACTCCGCCCCCACCCTGGCCGACGCCGAGGCGGAGGTGTACCGGATCTTCTCCGAACTCCGCCTGGTGGCGGCCACCCGCAACGTGCTGCTGCCGGTGGGTACCGACCACGCCATGCCCAACCGGTGGGTCACCGAGATCGCCCGGGACTGGTCGGCCCGCTACCTGTGGCCCAGGTTCGTCTGCGCCACCCCGCGACAGTTCTTCACCGCGGTGCGCACCGAGTCGAACGACGGCGCGGCGCTGTGGCCGCAGACCCGGGACATGAACCCGGTCTACACCGGTAAGGACGTCTCCTACATCGACGTGAAACAGGCCCAGCGGGCCGCGGAGAACACCCTGGTCGACGCGGAGAAGTTCGCCACCCTGGCCTGCCTGTTCACCGGCGCGTCCTACCCGGACGCGCAGATCGACCGGGCCTGGCGGCAACTGGTGTTCGGCGCGCACCACGACGGCATCACCGGCACCTTCTCCGACCAGGTGTACCTGGACCTGCTGGCCGGCTGGCTGGAGGCGTACGACCTGGCTCGGAACGTCCACGACCAGGCCCTGGACACGTTGGCCTCCGTGGTGGACACCCGGTCGAGCGACCCGACCGTGAGAGCGCTGGTGGTGTTCAACGCCCTGTCCTGGCCTCGTACCGACCTGGTCACCACCCGGGTCACCTTCGACCGACCGGGCGTTGGTTCGGTCACGGTGCACCACAGCCTGGACGAACCAGGTGAACCGGTGGTGGCCGAGGCGGTCACCCGGCATGCCGACGGCAGCCTGGCCGGGGCGACCCTCACCTTCCTGGCCCGGGACGTGCCCGGCCTGGGGCACCGGACGTACTGGCTGCGTGGGTCCGCCACCCCGCTGGCGGTCTGGACCCCGACACCGGGCACCTCGGTGGTGTCCGACCGGTTCGCGGTCACCGTCGACCCCGAACGGGGCGGGGGGATCACCAGCCTGGTCGACCGGGCCACCGGGCGGGAACTCATCCGCGCCGGCCAGGTGGGCAACGAGTTCCGGCTCCACGACGAATATTCGGCGCACCCACGGTTCGGTGAGGGTCCCTGGCATCTGCTGCCCACCGGTGCGGTGCGGGGTTCTGCCGACGTGCCGGCCCGGGTGCGGATCGAGACCTCACCGGTGGGCCAGCGGGTCACCGCCACCGGGCGGCTGGGCAGCCTCACCTACACCACCACCATCCTGCTCGCCGAGGGCACCGGTCGGGCCGACATCAGCACCACCGTGGACGGTTTCGCCGGCGCCGACCAACTGCTCCGGATGCGGGTGCCCGCCAACCTGCCCGGGGCGCTTCCGGTCAGCGAGGTCGGCTACGCCGTGGTCGGCCGTGGGTACGGGTTGCCCGACGTGGACGCTGCCCAGGCCCCGTGGACGTTGGACAATCCGGCGCACACCTGGTTCGGCCTGGGCAGCACCGCACGGGTCCGGATCGGCGCACACCTGCGGGCCGTCGGCGTGGCCGAGGTGGTGGTGCCCGAACCGGTGGCGTCCGGGGGTGGCGCCGACGGGTTGGTGACCGCGCTGGCCCGGGTCGGGGTGACCTCGACCTGTTCCACCCCGGAACGGGAGCGGTACGGCGCGTTGGACGTGGACTCCAACCTGCCCGACGTGCGGCTGAGCGTCGGTGGCCCGCAGGCCAACCGGTTCACCGCCCAGGTGCTCGCCGAGGCCGACCCCGGCTACGCCCGTGAACTGGCCCGGCAACTGGCCGGTGCGGGCACCGCCCGGGTGTGGGTGCCAGCCGACCGGCCACTGCGGACGGTGTGGCAGCCCAACGCGGACCTGCGTGGCGCCCGCGACCTGCCGGTGCTGGTGGTGGCCGGAGCAGACGAGGAGACCACCCGGGCCGCCGTGGCCGCGCTGGTCGAGGATCTGGCCGACGCCTGCGTCGAGGTGACCCAGGATCCGGCTCTGCCGGTCACACCGGCCGCCGTCACGCCCGCCGTGGTGGCACCGGCCGCGGACGCCGCGGAACCCTCCGCGGCCGACCACACCGTGGCGGTGCTCAACCGTGGCCTGCCCGGGTTCGCCGTGGACCCCTCCGGCGCGTTGCACCTGTCACTGTTCCGTTCCTGCACCGGGTGGCCGTCCGGGGTGTGGATCGACCCGCCCCGG
>DATCWR010000021.1:0-3682 GCA_036566245.1 Mycobacteriales bacterium
AGCGATTCCCCCCCCCGGGCCGGTGACACCAGCCGGCGACAGCGGCAACGCAGGAGCACCACCGCAAAGAACTGTGAGGAGATCGCACGAACAACCCAGACCCGGCGATGCTCGGTCGGTCGATCCATGAAACTGTGGCGAGACCGCCCGAGCGGTGCCTCCGAGATCGCCACGGCCGCCACCCTGGAGGTAGCGACCGACAGGAGGGGCACGCATGAGGGCCGCGACCACCGAGATCATCGCAAGGGCCGTCATACGCCGCGACGGTCAGCTTCTCCTTGCCCGCCAGCGCACCAGGTCCTGGTCGTTCCTGCCCGGCGGCCACGTTGAACCCGGCGAGCGGGTGGAAGTCGCCCTCGTGCGTGAACTCGCCGAAGAACTCGGCACCGGCGCCAGGGTGGCGAGTTTCGTCGGTGCTGTTGAGCACGGCTACGTCGAAGATGGCGTGACGCACCATGAGATCAATTTCGTGTTCGACGTCACCATCGACGCCGCAGAGCCGGTCAGCCAGGAAGACCACCTGGAGTTTCACTGGCTGCCGCTTGACCAGCTCGCCGAGGCCGACGTGCGTCCCAGCGCACTGAAGAACGCCCTCGTGGCGGCAGGCGACGACCGCACGCCCTTCTGGCACGGCTGGAACGGCTGAACCCCGCAGTACCCGTGACCGCGCTCCGCTCCCAGGGCGTGGCGGTCGCAGTCGGTGAGCGCATCAGCAGCCCTCGCCGGGCCTTGATCCAGTACCTCCGCGGGTGTTCTGGACCCCAATGTTTGGCGATGCCGCCTGGTCGGTTTCCCGTGACCTTCGCCGAGCATCAGCCGGTGACGTCCACCGTCACCGCCACGCTTCCCCCGGGTTGACGTTTTCGCGCGAAAACCCCTGTCGCTCCTGCGTGCAGAGCACCACCCGGTGGAGCGATTTCCCCCGGTCCGGTGACACCAGTGGGTGCCAGGGCGCGGGTCCCACCGGCGTGTGCGGCGGGACCCGCCCCGGTCAGATCGTCATGTCGTGCGGTTGTCGAGGAGGGGTGTTCAGTTCGTGCAGGTCAGGTCGACCTCCCAGAAGCCGCCGCCGAGCGAGATGACGTGCGAGGTGCACTGGCTCTTGGTGAATCCGGCCGCGACGGCCTGTGCCAGGGCGAAGTTGTATGCCGAACCGACGCTGGTGCCTGAACCATCGAACGTCTGGGTGGTGGCTGGGCTCACCGAATCCGCGGCCAGGGCGGTGTCGGCAGTCGCAGCGGCGACGCCGAGCAGGCTGGCGGTCACGAGGGCCGCGGCGGCGGCGCGGCGTGCGAGGGAAGCCATTGACTACTCCGATCCGTCGACAGGGTGTGTGGATGCACCCTGTGGGGGGAACCTCCCGCGGCTGGTTGCAGCGCGGGGAGGGAGCTGTCGATCGGTGGCGCGCACACCGAGCGGATCAGCCGGTGGGCTCGTATCAGGGATCTCGGTTCCGACGGCTGATCCTTGCTGACCGCGGATATCGGCGCAACGGCCGAACGGGTTACCACGCACGTATTCCGCGCTCATGTCCGTCCGGGCTCCCATGCCGCGATCGCCCGCGCACCAACGAATCGGCGGAAGTATGTCAACTCACCATGGGATATGCGGACGGGCATGTCATGGCATCTCCCATACCAACCAAAACTCATTCCCTGGGCGGCCGGGATTCAAGCGAATCGTCGGATCCCCCAGCCCTGGGTTTCAGGGGGTGCGTGTCACCCGCTGATCTGCTCCTGGAGGTGTTGTCCGGGCCCGGGTGACAGAACCAACACCAGGATCGGCGCTGGGGCGGGTCCACGGCCGTCCTGACCTGATCCGGCACGAAACAGTGCACCTGGAAGGATGGGAGGACCGAACGAGGAGGATGTCAGCTTGAACGAGCCCGAGGTGCGCTCGCTGATCTGCCAGGTCGAGACCGCGGTGTCCGGCGCGATCGACCGAGCCCTGCCAGACCTGGCCGGTTCCGACCCGGTGGTGCGGCGATCCGAGCACGCGGACTTCCAGTCCAACGCCGCCCTCGCCCTCGCCAAACGAGCCCGTGTCAGGCCCGCCGACCTGGCCACCACCCTCACCGAGGCGCTCGACACCGGCGGTGGCGCGCCGGTGGCCGAGGTGACCGTCTCCGGGCCGGGCTTCCTCAACCTCACCGTCGCCGACACGGCCGTCTGGGCACAGGTGGCCGCCCGACTGGCCAGCCCCCGCCTGGGAATCGGCACCCCGGAGCAGGGGCGGCGCACCGTCATCGACTACTCGGCGCCCAACATCGCCAAGGAGATGCACGTCGGGCACCTGCGCACCACCATCATCGGTGACGCCCTGGCCCGCCTGCTGGGCTTCCTCGGCGCCGAGGTGATCCGGCAGAACCACCTCGGCGACTGGGGCACCCAGTTCGGGATGCTCATCCAGTACCTCGACGAACACCCCGACGCGACGTGGCGCCACGACCAACTCGCCGGGGACGCCTCGACCGTGTCCGCGCTCGACGGCCTGTACCGGGCCGCGCGCCGGGAGTTCGACGCCGACCCCGCCTTCGCTGACCGGGCCCGCGCGCGGGTGGTGGCGTTGCAGGCCGGCGACGAGGCCACCGTCGCCCGCTGGCGGGAGATCGTCGCCGAGTCCGAGTTCGCCTTCCGTGAGATCTACGACCGGCTCGACGTGCTGCTCGAACCCGGGGACTCGGCCGGCGAGTCGTTCTACAACGACCGGCTGCCCGAGGTCGTCACCGAGTTGACCGCCGCCGGTATCGCGGTGGAAAGCGACGGCGCGCTGGTCGTGTACTCGCAGAAGGTCAGCGGGCCGGACGGCAACCCGGTCACCCTCATGGTTCGCAAGAAGGACGGAGGCTACGGCTACGACACCACCGACCTGGCCACCATCCGTTACCGCATCGGTGAGCTCAAGGCCGACCGGCTGCTCTACGTGGTGGACTCCCGCCAGGCGCTGCACTTCCGGCTGATCTTCGAGGCCGCCCGCCGCGCGGGTTGGCTCACCGACGCCGTCGATGTCACGCACGTCGCGTTCGGCACCGTGCTCGGCCCGGACGGGCGGCCGTTCAAGACCCGTTCCGGCGACACCGTCAGGCTCATGGACCTGCTCGACGCCGCGGTCGACCGGGCTCGGGCCACCGTCGTGGAGAAGGGGCACGCCCTCACCGACGAGGATCTGAACCAGATCGCCGAGCAGGCCGGCATCGGCGCGGTCAAGTACGCCGACCTGTCCACCAGTCGCACCAGGGACTACGTCTTCGATGTCGACCGCATGGTGTCCTTCGCCGGGAACACCGGCGTCTATCTTCAGTACGCCCACACCCGGATCTGTTCCATTCTGCGTAAGGCCGGTGACGCTGGCGCAACGGTCGATCCGGCCCTGCCGTTGCACCCCGCCGAACGGGCGCTGGCGTTGGAGTTGGACGCCTTCGGTGGTGTCCTCGCCGAGGTCGGCGAACTGCTGGAACCCCATCGGCTGTGCGGTTACCTGTATGACCTGGCCAAGGCGTTCACCGACTTCTACGAGGCATGCCCGGTGCTGTCCGCCGAGGCATCCGTGCGTGCGAACCGGCTGGCCCTGTGTCACCTGACCGCCCGCACCCTGCGCCAGGGCCTCAACCTCCTTGGCATCGCCGCCCCCGAACGGATGTAGCCGACCACGGCCGGGCCGGCGCGGCTTCGATTCCCGCGCC
>DATCWR010000024.1:0-6405 GCA_036566245.1 Mycobacteriales bacterium
GTCGCGGGCCACCGCCGGCGAACGCGGACGGCAGGCCGCCGTGGAGCGGTTCGGAATCGGCGCCGTGGTGGACAGACTCGAGTCGATCTACCACCAGGTGACCGGGCCGGCCCGGGTCGGTTCCGCGCCGGTTGGCTGAACCAGGTCAGGTCCTGCCGGGCTGACCCGGGGCGACCCCGGATCGGCCCGTGGCGACCGGGGTGTGCTCGCACAGGGCGCGGACGAACCGGCCGAGCCGGCGGTGCGCGGCCTGTTCGGACAGGTGGTCGGCGGCATACCGCCGGCCGTTGCGTCCGTAGGCGGCCCGGCCTTCGGGGTCGTCGAGCAGCCGGGTCACCGCGGCCAGCAGTTCGGCCGGACGGTCCGGCTCGACCAACACGCCGGCGCCGGACCGGCGCAGTTCCGCGGCGGCCGAGCCCTGCGGACTGGTCGCGGCCACGATCGGTCGACCGGCGGCCAGGTAGGAGGTGAGCTTGCTGGGCATGGACATGTTCACCACCGAGGCCCGTTCGTTGAGCAGCAGGCAGTCGGCGGCGGCCAGCGCCACGGGATACCGCTGGTCGGGTAGCGGGTCCACCAGCAGCAGGTTGGCCAGTCCAGCGGCACGCCGGCGCAGCGCGGCCCGGGTGCTGCCGTCCCCCACCAGCACGAACATCAGGTCGTCCCGACGGTCCTGGGCCAACCGGGCCGCCTCCACCACGTTGTCCAGACCCTGCTTGAGGCCCATGTTGCCGGTGTGCACCACCAGGCGTCGGTCGACCGGCCACCCGAGCACCTGCCTGGCCTCGGCCGTACCCAGACCGCTCGGCGCGATGTGGGTGTGGTTGGGCAGCCGGATGATCCGTCCCGCCTGGACACCGGCCCGGACCAACGGTGGCACGAAGGCGTCGCTGATCACCGCGATCCGGTCGGCGCGGCGCAGGATGCGCGCCTCCGTCGACGCGACCGGTCCGGCCACACCCCGACCGCCGCGCATTCCGGACTGGGCGGCAGCCAAACCCACCAGGTCCTGCACCACGATTCCCAGCGGTGCGCCACACCGGTTGGCCAGCCGGGCCGCGGTGGCCGCGCCGGCCAGGTTCGGGGTCACCCCGAGGACCACGTCGGGACGGTGGCCCCGGACGGCCAGCCGACTGCCCAGGTAGAAGGTCAACTCGTAGAGTCCACGCCGGAGGACGTCCTGACGCCTGGGTACCAGGTGCCGCACCCTGGTCACCCGGACACCGGACCGGATCTCCCGACCGACCAGGCGGAACCGGTCGGCCCGGTCGAGTGTCCACCGTGGATAGTGGGGGAAACCGGTGGTCATCTCCACCTGGGCGCCGAACCCGGCCAGGGTCTGGCACAGGTCGGTGGTGTAGGGGGCGATGCCGGTGGAGTCCGGGGCGTAGTAGATGCCAACCACGGCCACCGTACGGCCGACAGCCCACCCGGTGTCGGGTTCCACGGCCCCAACGGCGCCCGGCACGGTATCCGTGCTCGGACTCGGGGTTGCCGCCGACCCGGTCACGACGCGCCGACCAGCGCGTCGGTGCCGGTACCCACCGGACCGACACCGGTGTCGGCCGGGCTTGCGGAGACGGCGCACGGCGGGATATCGACCAGGCCGAGCCGTTCACGGAACCAGGCGATGGTGGCCTCCAGCGCGTCACCGACCGGGGTTCGCGGCGACCAGCCCAGTTCGGCGCGGGCCAGGGTGATGTCCGGTCGGCGCACGGCCGGGTCGTCCTGGGGTCGTGGGATGTGGGTCACCGGTGCCGACGATCCGACCAGGTCGCGTATCCACCGGGCCAGGTCCAGCATGCTGATCTCGTGCGGGTTGCCGAGGTTCACCGGCCCGGCCAGCGGTGAGTGCAGCAACCGGACCAGCCCGTCGACGAGGTCGTCGACGTAGCAGATCGACCGGGTCTGACTGCCCTGTCCGGTGACCGTGAGCGGCTGCCCGGTCAGGGCCTGACGGATGAAGGTGGGGATCGCCCGACCGTCGTCCGGGCGCATCCGGGGGCCGAACGTGTTGAAGATCCTGGCGATCCCGGTGTCCAGTCCGTACGCCCGCCGGTAGGCCATGGTGGCGGCCTCGGCGAACCGTTTCGCCTCGTCGTACACCGCGCGTGGGCCCACCGGGTTCACGTGTCCCCAGTAGGACTCGGTCTGTGGGTGTACCTGGGGATCCCCATACGCCTCCGATGTGGACGCCAACACGAACCGGGCCCTGCTCTGCCTGGCCACCTCCAGCGCGTGCAACGTGCCGGCCGAACCGGCCCGCAGCGTGGCAACCGGCATCCGCAGGTAGTCCACCGGAGAGGCCGGCGAGGCCAGATGCAGCACCGCGTCCACCGGGTCGGGGACCAGCGGGGCCTCGACCACGTCGGCAAGGAGTAGCCGGAACCCTGGCCGCCCCAGTAGCCCGCTGACGTTGTCGGCAGAGCCGGTGCTCAGGTTGTCCAGGCACACGACCTGACAACCCGACGCCACCAACCGTTCACACAGATGTGAGCCAAGAAAACCGGCACCACCGGTCACCAGCACGCGCATGACCACGCCAACCCCCGTTACTGGCAATGCCCTGTGCATTATCCGAGGAACGCCCTCATACGGAGGTGAACTGTAGTTCAGAAACAGATCCGTGCCTGCGCTCTACCGGCGGAGAGTCGCGTTACGATCCATTCCGCTCAGGACAGTCACGTCGCCACAGCCGATCGGACGGACGCTTGGGGCCGGCGAACCCCGGACGGTCGCACCACGGGGGGAACGATGGCACCGACCTTGGCACCGACCCTGTCCCAGCACGGGTCACAGACGAACCAACCCAGGCTCACCGGCTGGCGACGTCTCATCAAGGGGTTTCTGGACCGGACGCTCGCCGGCCTGGCACTGCTGTTGCTCTGTCCACTGCTGTGCGCCGTGGTCGTTGCGGTACGCCTGTCCAGTCCGGGGCCGGCCCTGTTCGGCCAGTCTCGGTGTGGCCGGGACGGCGAGCGGTTTCGAATGTACAAGTTCCGCACCATGTACGCCGATGCCGAGGAGCAACTGGCCGACCTTGCCCACCGCAACGAGGCGGACGGGCTGCTGTTCAAGATCAGGAACGATCCGCGGATCACCCCGCTGGGTCGACTGCTCCGCCGCACCTCGGTCGACGAACTGCCGCAACTGGTCAACGTGCTGCGTGGCCAGATGTCGCTGGTCGGGCCACGGCCGTTGCCGGTGGCCGAGAGGGACCTGACCGGCGACGCGCGCCGTCGGCTGCTGGTCCAGCCGGGCATCACCGGTCTGTGGCAGGTCTCCGGACGGTCCAGACTGGACTGGTCGGAGACTGTCCGATTGGATCTGTACTATGTGGACAACTGGTCGATCGGTCTGGATCTGCGCATCCTGCTGCGCACCGCCGGCGCGGTGATCCGGGGGGTCGGCGCCTGCTGAGCACCGGTGCGCCGAACCCGCCGGTTCGGCGCACCGGCCGTCATACCGAGACCGACACCACGGTGCTCGCGACCTCGTGCTGGACGTGGCTACGCAGGTTCCACCGGTCGGCGTGCCGGACCGTCTCGGCGATCATGTCCTCGTCGAAGGGTTCGAACACCAGCAACTCCCCCAACCCGAAGGTGCGGTAGTCGTGGTCACCGGCCAACGAGGGTGGCACGTTGCGCTCCCACAGGTGGTAGAAGGCCGACGGTTCGGCCCGCAGCCGTTCGTCGGCCCGACGCAGGGCGCGGAAGTACGCGGTGAGCGTGTCGGTGCCCATCGACGCGGACACCCAGAACAGGGTCCGGAACTCGCCCTGGGCGAGCTTGCGTAGCCCCTTCGCCTCGGCGATCGCGATCTCCGGGTCGAGCAGGTTGGCAGCCTGGACCTCACCGTCGAGCAGGGCGGTCAACCGCCGTCCCGGACCACCGGTGTGCACCACCTTCACCCGGTCGACAGGCAGCACCTGTTCCAGTGTGGTCAGCGTGGTGAAGTGGCTGCCGGCCATGATGCCGACCCCCACCGGGATGTCCCGCAACTCGTGCAGGCGGGTGATGTTCGAACCGGGCGCGGCGAAGATGGCGAACCGCGCCACCCCGTACAGGTCCGGGACGAACTTCCCGAGGCCCGCTCCGGCGTTGCACACCGAACCCCAGGCACACGCCGAGTTGGCCACCTCCTCGACGAACACCCGGTCCTGTGGGCGTTGAAGGTAGGGATCTCCGCTGTGACCGGACACCGAGTGCATCGCCTCGGTCAGCATCTCCGGTTCCAGGCCCTCGTCCTGGAAGTAGCCCTCCTGCACGGCGATCCACTCGTGCAGCCGCATGAAGTGTGGAACGACCCGGATTTGTCGGGCCTCGGTCTGCGATGTCATGGCACTCGCACCTCCCTGGCTCCGGTTCGAACGTACGGTTGTCCCGAACAACCGGGCAAGGCACCACAGCCGATAACGTGATCGAATCGATCTATGGATCCGGGGCGCCGCATGGTCGACTCCTCAGGAACGCCGGAGGCGTCTCTGCTGCGACTGCGGGTGTTCGCCGCGGTGGTGGACCAGGGCGGCTACTCGGCCGCCGGGCGTGCGCTCGGGCTCAGTCAGCCGACCGTGTCATTCCACGTGCGGGCACTCGAACAGACGTTCGGCGGGCGCCTGCTGGTCTACCGGGGTCGTCGGGTGCACCCGACGCCCACCGGTGAGGCGCTGTACCGGTTGGCCCGCCGCACCCTGCGGGACGTGGACGAACTGGCTGCCGAACTGGCCGCGTTACGTGCCGGGTTGGCCGGCCGGGTGCGGCTGGGCGCAAGCATGGCGTTCGAACAGGCGTTCTTCTTCGACCGGGTGGTGCTCCCCTACCGCGAGGCCCACCCGGGGATCGAACTGTCGCTGCGGTTCGGCACCAGTCAGACGATGGCCGAGGCGATCCGGGCCCGCGAGATCGACCTGGCCTATGTCATGCGTCGACATCCGCCAGACGGGCTGCGCCTCACCCCGCTGCATCCCAGCCGGGTGGTGTTCTTCGTGGCCGAGAACCACCCACTGGCCGGGCAGAACCGCCCGTCCGCGGCGGCCGTGGGCGCGGCCGGGCTGGTCACCGCGCCACTGAACACGGTCGAGTGGGAGTACTACGGACGAGCGCTGCACGACGCCGGCCTGACCGACTACCGGGTGACCCTGGAGGTGAGCGGGATCCAGGCCCGCATCCTGGCGGCCCGCGCCGGGTTGGGGGGGATCGCGGTGTTCTGGCCGCCGTTCGCGCCACCACCGGAACTGCCCGGCCTGGTCCTGCTGCGGACGGGCGACCCAACTCCGGCCGGACCGGAGTTCGGTCTGTTGGAACGGGTGGAGGCCGGTGTGCCCCAGCCGGTGCGCGAGTTCGCCCACTGGCTGCGCCGAACCGTGTCGGGTCCCGCCGACCATCCGATCGGGTGGCAACGGCGTGCCACACCCCCGGGGATCGACTCCGGGTCGCGATGATCGGGGTCGGGTAACCGCCGGACCGGACGCGTCCGCCGCACGTCGCCAGACGTTCTGGCGGGCCGGTTGGTTCGGCCCACCACGGGGAGGTACACATGCGAGGACGAACCATGCGGGCCGTGGTCAGGTTCGCCGCCGGACTGATGGTGGCGGCCGGACTCGTCGCCGTCTCACCTGCCGGCGCGACGGCCGACGCAACGGGCATCCCGTCACCGTCGACCGGTACGGCGATCACCGCCGTACGCGCCCAGACCTGTCAGGCAGCACGCGACATCCAGGTCAACCACAACGCGGCCGGCCTGCGTTACATCGAGTGTCACCGAGGCTCGGGGAGTAACCGCGAGTCCAGTACCGCGCTGTGGTTGTGGGACAACAAGACCGACGGCAGGTGCGCCTCCGCGTACGTCGTCATCGGCAGGTGGAGCCACTCCTGGGCCTGGTGTTCCACCAGGCACCACAGCCCCAGACTGATCAGCGGCTGGCACCGCGGCGCCGACGCCAAGGTGTACCTGAGCCTCACCTGACCCGGGGCCTGGTTGGTAGGCGAGGGTGGATACCACCACCGACTCACGCCGTGGAATGCGCCGGACGGTTCAGGGTGGGTTGTGGTTTTCGGGGTGGGTGAGATATCGCCTGCCGGTTGGGCTGGTCCAGTGGAATCGTCCGTTGGCCTGGATGAGTCGCCAGGCCGTGTGGTGCTTGAGACGGTGATGATGCCGACACAACGCGCCGAGGTTCCCGGGCGTGGTGGGGCCTTTCGGCCACGGAATCGTGTGGTCCAGATCCCCGTGTTGTGCGGAGCGTTGGCAGCCGGGGAACCGGCAGGTGTGGTCACGGGCGCGAACGAAGTCGTCAAGCGCGGCCGGTGGCCGGTAGGTGTGCCGGGTGTGTTCGACAAGTGTTCCGTCTACCGGGTCGGTGACCAGTCGTTTCCACACCCCGGTGGGGTCCGATGCGATGGCTCG
>DATCWR010000064.1:0-2954 GCA_036566245.1 Mycobacteriales bacterium
GGCCCGGGTGCCACCAGGTAGCCGGCGGCCATGGAGGCGAGGACCACCGTCCCGGCCACGGCCGCCGTGCGCAGTCGGCGGGTCAACGCCAGATACACGATGAAGATGCCCGGTGTGAGCTTGACCGCGGTGGCCAGGCCGACCAGTACCCCTCGGGGCAGTACCGTGCTGCGGCCCAGCAGGTCGAGCAGTACCAGTGCCATCAGCAGCAGGTTCACCTGGCCGTAGGACAACGTCCAGTACACCGGGTCGGTGAACAGGGCTGCCGCGCCACCAACCAACGCGAGCGTCCACCGGGTCCGGGAGGTCCACCTGGGACGGACCATCCGCACGCACAGTCCGATGCAGACCACCAGGGCGATCGCCGACAGCGCGGTCAGCGTCGCCCGCGCGCCGACCGGCCCGAGCAACACCATCGGCACGAACGACAGCGCCGCGAACGGCGGGTAGGTGAACGACAGGTTCGAGTGTTGGGGGTGTGCGGCGTAGACGTCCCGCCCGTGCAGCAGGGCCGAGGCGCCGGCCCGGTAGACCTGAAGGTCGATGGTCCGCCAGTCCACCGGCCGGTTGCTCAGGACAAGTACGAGCAGCAGACACACCCCGACGAACACGGCCGCGGCGGCGACCGGTCCGACGACGGCGGGCCCGGCTGCCATGGCGCGAATGGACGGTTTCCGACCGCGCAGCACCAGGTGCCTCCCCGAACGTGGCAGGCCCGGGGGCAGGGTGGTAGCCGCCTCCGGACACGTCGGACGGACCGCGCGTGGGCGGTCCGTCCTTTCCCTCCGTTCAGGACAACGAGTGAACCGGGGCGTTGACACGGCCTGTTACCCGGCCGGGCGATCTCGGCCGCCGTTCGGGTGACAGCCGAGGCCACCGTGGTGACACACCGGAGGCGTGTCGGGTGGTGCCGGTGGTCAGTCCACTCAGCCCACTCAGCCCACCCTGGTGGCGCCCGCGAAGGGCATCGCGCTGATCGGCGCGACCTTGACCACGTCACCGGTGGTGGGGGCGTGGATCATCATGCCGTCGCCGATGTAGATGCCGACGTGGCTGATCGGGGAGAAGAAGAAGACCAGGTCGCCGGGTTGCAGTTGGTCGCGGGGCACGTGCGGGCCCATGCCGTACTGGGATGCGGAGTGGTGCGGCAGCGACACGCCGGCCTGTGCCCACGCCCACATGGTCAGGCCCGAGCAGTCGAACCCGGCGGACGGGCTCGCCCCGGCGGTCAGATAGGGAACCCCGAGCACGGACTTGGCCGCGGCCACCGCGGCCTTTGCCCGGCCTGTGGCGGGCACGTTGGGGGCGACCAGCGAACCGCTGCCGTAGGCGCTGTCGAACACCGCCTGCCGCTGGGAGAGGGTGAGGCTGGCCAGCAGGGACCTCTGCTCGGCCACCTGCTTGTCCAGGGATGCCTTCTGCGCGGCCAGGGACGCGACCAGTTCCTGCGCCTGCTGGGCGGCGTGGCGGGCGTCCTGCTCGGCCCGGACGGCCTGTTGTCTGGTTTGTTCCAGCGTCGACACCGCCTCGCCGCGCCGTTTGGCGATCACGTCGAGGGCGCTGAGTTGGTCGAGGAACTGCTGGGGTGAGGCGCTGGTCATCAACGAGGTGAACTCGCTGAACGGCACCGCGCGGTAGGTCGCCGAGGCCATCTGGCGGACCTTCCCGCTGGCCGCGCCGAGTTGGGCGTCGAGTTTCTTGGCGCTGGCCTCCGCCCTCGCCTGCGCCGCCTTCGTCTGGCCCACCTTGTCGTGCGCGGCGTTGTACTGCTCGGTGACCACCTCGACCTTGTGCATCAGGGTGCTCAGGTGGGCCTGTACCTCACTCGGCGACTGTGCTTCCGGGGCGGCCGTGGCCACCCCGGGCGCCGTGCCGGCCAGGACACCCGCCACCAACGACGTGACCGTGGCAGTAATGGTGAAACGAACGATTCGCCGAAGTTTTAACTGAATCCGCACTTTACGCAGAATCTCCCAGATGGCTATGTGTCAAAGCACAACAGATCGACACCCTGCCAAAGATCATGCCGCAGGTCCAGAGCCTGCCGTACCCCGGGCCAGGACCAGCTGCGGCCCGGCAGCCCACGGCCGGGCACGACCGACACCCAGCCGGGGCGGGGCGTGGTTCCCGTCCGTGAGCACGGCAGGCCGCCGACACGGTAACCTGCCCATGCGATCGACGCGCCCTCGTAGCTCAGGGGATAGAGCACCGCTCTCCTAAAGCGGGTGTCGCAGGTTCGAATCCTGCCGGGGGCACCACCTCTGACCTGCGAGAACAGGCCCCCCTGACCTGCGAGAACAGGCCCCCTGACCCGCGAGAACAGGCCCCCTGACCTGCGCGAACGCGGCCAGGGCCCTGCCGCCTGTGTCCCGTTGTGTCCGGCCCGCTACGGCCGTCGGCGGCTGGTCTCGCTGAATACGCGCCGAAATTTCGGCCCGGCCACATCCCCAGAGCGGCTTCGACCCGCTGTCGAGCTTGGCCGTCACCGAGGTGTTCGAACGCGAGATGTTCGCCCGCATCGCCGAAACCCTGCCGGGCCCGCACCGCGAACAGCGTGCCGTGGTTATGGGTGTCCAGTTGGCCGGCGTGGTCTTCGCCCGTTACATCCTGCGGATGGAACCCGTCGGGTCGATTTCGGTTGACGAATTGGTCCGCCATCTCCTGCCCGGGCTGCACGCCGTGCTGCACCCGACGCCGGGTCGCCGTACCCGTCAGTGACGCGACGAACGCTCCCGTATCCGACCTGTCCCGCCCGTCCCGGGCAGTCGTTGGGCGACGATGGCGACGCCCGCGCGGTCCCGCCCTGCCCTGATCACGCGCACCACGCCGCCGATCTGGCCCGGGTGCGACGCAGCCGCCGGTGACGTGGTGGAGGTTCCGGTCGGTCGGCCACCACGGTGACGCTCCGGCCTGACAGGTACGAGCCGGGCGCGGGCTTCAGGACGCGCCGCGCC
>DATCWR010000157.1:0-2573 GCA_036566245.1 Mycobacteriales bacterium
TGGGCACCGGAGCCGCCACCGGCCGCGGCCGACCGCCGCCCCGGACGGTCAGCAACCCCAGAGCCACAACGAACACGACAACGAACACGACGGCGGCCAGAAAAGGTACCGTTCCACGCCTGCGCATTGATTCCCCCAAGCATCGTGAGACGCAATGCGGCGCGTGGTCAAAAAGGTCACACGGGCCGTAATTCGGTCGCGCCGAGGAGTGGGTGAAGACAGCGGTGGGACAACAGCGGATGGCTGGTGTTCCTAATGGTGGTGTGCGTAGTCCGAATGTCGCGGATCCCCTGGGTGTTCGCAGCCCGGGGCCACCGTGACCAGTGTCCGCCTGCGTCGCTCCAACCACTGTTCGAAGTACCGCTGTCGCGCCGAAAGGGTGAGCGTGGTCAGAATCTGGTCGCGGACCGCGTCGAATTCAACAGTATGCGCGGGGGTAACGCCCTCGACCAGGTGCAACTGCCACCCGAACGGGGTCAGTATCGGCCCGACCACTTTTCCGGGCGCGGCGGTGAAGATCAACCGGTCCAGCGGTTCTGGAAGTTCCGCCGCGGTACAGGTCCACCTCACTCCGCGTGATCGCAACCGGATCAGTTCCGATGGATATCCAGGTGCGATTCGGTCGGTGGAACCGGACGGGTCCGGCCGTTCGGTCGGCAGGTACAGCACGGTGCGGCGTTCTGGGTGTTGCCACAGTTCCGGGTTGTGTTGGTAGTACGCCTCGGCCGCCGCCTCGGCGACCCGGACCGTGTCGGTGATCCGCCGGTACACCTCCCGGGCCAGTGGCATCGCGGCCAACACCGCCGCGGCCAGGCTACCGGCCCGGACCGGGTACCGGCCGGACCAGTCGGGTTGGCCTGTCTGGCCCGGTTCGCCGGCTGGTTCGGGTGGCACGGCAGACACACCCAACCGGGACGCCTCGGCCCGGACCAGTTCCTCGGTGAGCACGAGTTGGGCGACCCACCGGCGCAACCGTCGGCCCTCCAGACAGTCCGGCGGGGGCAGCCGGTCAGCCAGCGGACCGGCCCGAAGTTCGGACAGCCGGGCGTCCAGCAGCGCGCCGGGCACCTCCCGGCCGGCCACCACCCCGAGTCGGTCCGATCTCACCGGCGCGCCACCACCTCGAACGGAACCGTCTCGGTGTAGGCGACGCGCCCGGCGTAGGTGACCCTGACCAGCGCCCAGTACGACCCGGTCGGGGCGTCGGCGGGCGCCGCGACGGCGAACGACAGCAGCCCGGTCTGCCCAGGTTCCAGAGTGAACGGCAGCGAGGTCGTGCCGACCAGATCCCAGGTCCCCCACGGGGTGATCAGGTGCGCCTGACCGCCCACCCGGCTGCCGAACCGGTTGCGCAGCACCACCGGGATCTCGGCGTGGCCGCCCGGCTCCACCACCACACCGCGCACGTCCAGCCCGACGGTCACCTCGGTGCCGAACCGGTGCCACCGTGCACCGACGTGCACGGTGGCGGTGTCCTCGACCAGGCGCCCGTCCGCGCCAGCGGCCCGCACGAGTACCAGGTAGCTGCCCTCACGTAGGCCGGGCGGCGGGTACACGGCCACCTCGTACTCGGCGAACCCGCCCGGCGCGAGGCTGACCGGCCGTTCGGCTGGTTCGGCCCGCCATCCGTCGGGGAGAACCACCCGGACCAGGGCGTGTTGCGGTTCGGCGGTCAGGTCGGAGGCCACGGTGACCCGCAGCGTGGTCGGGTCGGCAGCCGGCCCGACCGGTGACACCTCACCCGGGTGCAGGTGGACCGCGAGTGGCAGGTTGCCGATCGGCGCCGGCCCGGTGTTGTGCAACCAGTACCGGGCGAACACCGGCGGTTCCACGTCGGTCTTCTGGTGTACCGCCGACCCGACGGCTGGACCGGCCGGTGCCGGCAACCCAGCCGGGTGGGCCAACACGGTGACCACCTCCGCACCCGCCAGCGACACACCGTCACCTTTGGGCCCGAGCGGGGATTCCACCAGATCCGCCCGGGTGAGTTCGGTCAACCCGACCAGTCCGTCGAAGGTGGCCCGCGCCGACCGACCGTGTGCCTCGTACAGCCGGAGGGCCACCTGGTCGGCCGGATCAGGTACCCGGGTCGAACCGCGGGCCAGCGGGTTCCCGGCCGGTTTGAGTGCGGCCAGCAGCGCGGTGTCCGGGTGCACCGCCAGCAGCGTGGCGCACGGCGCCAGCGGACCGGGGTGCTGATCGGTGGGCCGCGCCACCAGGGGGTGGTTGTAGGACTGTCCGTGGTGGACCATGCCGGCCTGACGCCAGTCACCCGGCCCGCTGACCAGCGCGTAGTCGAAGGTGTGGCTCCAGTGCTGGAGCTGGAATCCCGAACCGTCCGGGGTGGACCGCCGGGGCGGGTCGATCCACACCCCCGACGGCCATCCGGTGCAGGAACGGAACAGTGACAGGTGCAACGCGCCGGAGGGGTCAACGGCGAAACCGGGCAGGCCACGGTTGAGCACCGCGATGGTGTGGTCGGCGGCGGAGGGCTCCAGGGGTTCCCGGTCCGGTGTGACCGGCGTGACCGGTGTGACCGGCAGCGACGGGTCCTGGGTCACCTCGACGCAGGC
>DATCWR010000112.1:0-5237 GCA_036566245.1 Mycobacteriales bacterium
GTGGTTGGCGGCGAAGCTCCCGGCCCACCATGCCGCGGCCGCGTCTATCGCCGCCGACCCGACCGACCGGCCAGCCTGCACGAACGAGGTCTCCCGGTGCACCCGGCGGGCCGCACTGACCGCGGCCCGCAGCAACGCGTCCAGTTCCCCGGCGCAGACCCCGGCCGTACGCGCCGCCTGCGCGGCGGTCCGCACCTGGCCGATGACCTCGGTCTCACCCAGGACGAACGATTCCAGCCCGCTGGTCACCCGGAACAGGTGACGTACCGCGGTGTCACCCCGCCACCAGGTCACCGCGGCGCGTACCTGTTCGACCGGCAGGTCCCGGTCTGCGGCCAACGCGGCGACCAGTCGTTCCCGGTCGGGTTGGTCCGCCCAGGCCACATACAGTTCGGTCCGCTGACAGGTGGACAGCACGGCAAGTTGCCGCACCCCGGCGGCGGTGCGCAACGCGGGCAGCCGGGCGACCAACTCGTCACGGGTGTAGGTGAGCCGTTCGAGCAGTTCCAGCGACGCCCGACAGCCGGTCAGTGCGGCGCAGTCCAGGACGGTCATCGATCCGACGCCGTTGGGATCATGGCGAGCAGGGTCTCCACGGTCGTTTTGTGCGAACCGAACGGTGCTGTGTCCAGGTACGCCTTCAGGTCCCGTTCGGCCGGGCCGGGCTCCTTGGTGCCCATCAGTTCGATCAGGCCCCGGGCGTAGAGCGCCTCGGGATACTTCGGTTGGGCCGCCAACACCTTGTCGACCATCTTCTTGGCGTCCGGGGCGTGTCCGGCCTGGAAGGCGATCAGGGCCAGGCCGGTGTTGGCCGCCGGGTTGTCGGGCTGGATCTGGGTCACCGCCAGATACTCGATGGCCGCCTCGTTGGGTTGCCTGGCGGCCACATACAACTGGGCCAGGTCCAGGTGTGCGGCCACGTCGCTGGGGTTCTGCTTCACCCTGGCCTGCGCGGCGGCGATCGCGTCGTCGGGGGTTGCCGACCCGCCCTGACCACCCTGACCACCCTGACCGTCCAGCGCGGCGACGCCACCGGTGATGGTCGAGTCCGACCCGCGCGGACTGACCGTGCCGGCCAACAACGCGACCGCCCCACCGGTCACCGCGACCGCGGCCACCAGGCCGACGCCCATCCGCAGCCGACGCCGGCCGGCCGGCACCCTGTCCTTCTTCGGCGCCGGGCGGATCTCCCGCAGCCCGGCGGTGAGTTCCCCGCTGCCCACCCGCCGCTCGATCCGACGCAGTACCGCGATGGCCTGGGTCTCCACCGGTCGGCGCAACGACTGATGTTCGTCCTCGGTGAGTTTTCCGGCGGCCAGGTCCTCGTCCAGATCACGGAGCTGCCGGAGCAGGTTGCGGCGCAGGTCCTCGTCGGGGTCGTTGTCGGCGTGCAGCACACCGGGCCGTCCCAACGCGAACGGGCCCAGTACGGCCAGTCCGGCCAGGCAGGCCAGCACCACCACGACCAGCGTGACGATCACGGTTCTTCCTCCCGCAGTCGGGTGAGCGCGTCCTCCAGCCGGTCGCGGTCTGCCTCGGTCAGGCTCTGCTGGCCGGCCCGGCTCCGACCCGCGGTCGACGCGGTCGCCGTCGAGCGTCCCCGCCAGCCCCGCAGCAGCAGGGTGGCCGCGGTCAACCCGGCGGCCAGCACCAGGAACGGCAGCAGGTAGGCCACCTGTCCGATGCCGCGGTGGGGTGGGGTGAGCAGCACCGAGTCGCCATAGGCTTCCACGAAGCCCTGCCGGATCTGCTCGGCGGATCTACCGGCGGCCAGTTGCGCGGAGATCTGCTGGCGCATCTGGCCGGCCAGTGCGGCGGGCGAGTCGGCCACCGACAGATCCTCACAGATCGGACAACGCAGGGTGGAGGCGATCTGGTGAGCCTCCTCGGCCTGGCTGCTGGGAGGTGCCTCGCCGCGTAGCGCGACCACCGCCAGTGCGACGATGCCCGCGGCCATCAGCACCAGCATGGCCAGTCCGACCAGGGAACGACCACGCCGCGCCGGTGCGGGTGTGACCTCCGCGGTGCCCTCGGTGCCCTCTCCGGTCCTGTCGTCGGTCTCGGTGTCGCTCACCGCACGCCACCTCGCAGTAGCGTGTCGAGGGTTCCGGCCAGGGTGTTCGCGTCCACCGCGCCCACCACCCGGTTCACGATCCGCCCGGTCTGGTCGATCACGAACGTCTCGGGCACCCCGCGCACGCCGAACGCCAGCGCGGTTCGCGAGTCACTGTCGACCACGGCCGGGTACCGGCTGCCCGAGGTGGCCCGGTACTCGCGGGCGTCGGCGTCGTTGTCCTGGAAGTCCACCCCGACCATCACCACACCGGAGTCACGGAACCGGTCCCACACCGCGTTGAGGGCCGGCTGCTCGGTGTGGCACTCCGCGCACCAGGACGCCCAGAAGTTGACCACCACGACCTGACCGCGCAGGTCGTTGAGGTGCATGGGCGGACCGTCCAGGCCGGGCAGGGTGAAGTCGGGCGCGGTACGGCCGACCAGTGGGGACGCGGTGACCGACGGGTCGTGGCGTAGCCCGGAGGCGAGCACCGCCGCGACCATCGCCACCACCGCGACGACACCGGTCAGCAGGACCGCGCGTCGGGTTCCGGTGGACATCAGTTGGCTCCCGTCTCGACGAGTTCACGGGTGCTGGACTCGGGCTGTCCACCTGCTGGCGCGTCCCGTCGCCTACGCCGGCGGCGGGCCGGCCAGGCCGCCGCGACACCGGCCAACACCATGATGGCGCCGCCGGTCCACAGCCAGGTGGTGCCGGGGTTGAGGAAGAACCTGAAGGTCGCCGAGGCACCGTTGTCCTGCAGACCGATCACCGAGGAGTACAGGTCCCGGACGACACCGTGCCGGATGGATGGGGTGCCGATCGGCTGGGACGCCGACGGGTACAGGTTCAGCGACGGATGCATCGGGTCCAGGGCGTGACCGGAACTGTCGGTGAGCGCCACCATGGTGGTCAGCACCTGCCGCTGCGGTTGGTCCTCGGAGTGCAGTCCGTCGTAGCGGAGGTGGTATCCGGCGAACGTGGTGGACTCCCCCACCTTGAGGGTCACCTCGGTCTGCTGGCCGAAGTTCGACGACGCGGTGATGCCCACCACCAACACCGCCAACCCGACGTGGACGGCCAGCCCGGCGTGCCGGCGTCGTCCGTGGCGCAGCGCCGACCAGATTCCCTGGCCGGCCTTGCGCCTGCCGGCGGCCAACCCGGAGACGATCTCCGCGGCGTTGCCTACCCCGACCAGTGCGGCCATCGCGAACCCTGCGATGGCGTACACGTCGCGAACCCCGGCGACGGTCAACACCAGGACCACCACCGCGGCCACCGCACCGGGCAGTCGCAGCCGGCGCAGCGCACGGGTGCGGTTGGCCACCCGCCACGGGAACAGCGGAGCGGTGCCGACCAACAACAACAGCAGCAGGAAGACCGGCGCGGTGGACTCTCGGAAGTACGGCCCACCGACGGTGATCTGGTTGCCGGTCACCGCCTCCACCGCCAACGGGAAGATGGTGCCCAGCAGGATGATGGCGGTGACCACGAGCAGCAGGACGTTGTTGCCGACGAACGCCGCCTCCCGGGACACCGCCGACTCGATCCGCTCGGACGCGCGCAGGGTGGGCAGCCGCCAGGCCACTAGACCGAACCCGACGACCAGCACCAGCGCGAGGAAGGTCAGGTAGGCCGGTCCCACCCCGCTCTGGGAGAAGGTGTGCACCGACGAGAGCACGCTGCCCCGGGTCAGGAACGTGCCGAAGGTGGTCAGGGCGAACGCACCGATGACCAGCACCACGTTCCACAGTCGGGCGATACCTCGTCGTTCCTGCAACATCACCGAGTGCAGGAACGCGGTGGACACCAGCCAGGGCAGCAGCGCCACGTTCTCCACCGGGTCCCAGGCCCAGTACCCGCCCCAACCCAGGACGTCGTAGGACCACAGACCGCCGAGCAGCAGGCCGATGCTCAGGAAGCACCAGACCACCAGCGTCCAGCGACGGGTCAGGCCGGCCCAGTGGTCGGATCCGCCACCGGTGAGCAGCGCGGCGATGCCGAAGGCGAACGGCACGGTGAACCCGATGAACCCCAGGTAGAGGAACGGCGGGTGCACGGCCATCAGCGGGTGGTTCTGGAGGAGCGCGGCCGGCCCACGCCCGTCCACCGGCGGGTTCGCCAGCAGACCGAACGGTCGGGACGGACCGTTGACCAGCACCAGGTAGAAGACCTGTACCGCGTTGAGTACGGCCAGCGCGTAGGGGAAGGTCATCGGCCGGTAGCGGCGGAACCGCAACGCCACGGCAACCAGGTAGCCGGCGAGGATCAGGTTCCACAACAACAGCGACCCGTCGTCGGCCGCCCACAGCGAGAGCACCTTGAAGAAGGTTGGGGTCTCCCGGGAGGAGTTCTCCGCGACGTACCGGATCGCGAAGTTGTTCTGCAACAGGGCCACCAACATGGCGCCGTTGGCGGTGGCCACCGCGGCGAACAGGGCGAAGGTGGCGCGTCGGGCGCTGTCAACCAGGGTGGGCCGGCGGCCGCGGGCCCCGATGGCCGCGGCCACCAGACCGTAGGCCGCCAACAGCAGGGCGAGTAACAGCGCGAAGCGGCCGAGCCGGTCCACGTCAGCCTCCTTGGCTCAGGTCTGCGCTGGTCGGCGGCTTCTCGCCCTGCTTGGGCGGTTGGTACTCGCCGTTGTGTTTGATGAGCAGCAGGTCGGAGTGGAAGCGGCCGTCGTCTCCGAGCGCGCCCTCCACCACCACGCCCTGACCGTCCCGGAACAACTCCGGAACGCTGCCGGTGTCCACCACGGTCATCGAGGTGGTGCCGTCGGTGACCGTGAACCTCAACAGTTCGCCCTCGTGGCCGACGGTGTCGGGCACCACGAAACCGCCCAGCCGGACCCGCTGGCCCACGTCCGCCTTGTGGTTGCTGATGTCGGTGGGGGTCAGGTAGTAGACGAGATTGCCGGTCAGGCCCTTGATCGCCACCCAACCCAGGGCCACGACCACCACGCCCAGGCAGGCGACCAGTCGCCACTGGGTGGGCGTGAGGCCACGCCGGCGGCGTACCGTTCCCTCCTCGTCCAGACCGTCGGGTCCGACGCCGTCAGGTATCCACGATCCGTCGGCCGGCACGTCGTCCGCGGCCAGTTCACTCATCGCCGGACCCCCTCGGCCGAGGGTCGACGGGTCGCGGTGGGGCGACGGCCGGTGGCGGCCCGCACCAGCTCGGT
>DATCWR010000123.1:0-4938 GCA_036566245.1 Mycobacteriales bacterium
CCGAGTGGTCCGGGGCGTGCCCGGGTCCGAAGGCCGACCAGGACCCACCTGGGCCGGCGTCGCTCACCCGGGGGCGGAGTGTGGTCCGGTCTGGCCCCGACCGAGATCGACCGCAGGCGCCGGGCTGTCGCCCCGTCGGCCGGCATGGCCAACACGGACGCGCCGACCAGTCCAAGCCCGAGCGCGGTCATGGTGCACCACCGCCAAGATGGCCTGTCGGACGCGGCTGCGCCTCGCCCGTCGATTGCCCCGCGGGCCGGGACTGCCTTGGCGATCTCGGTGGCCTCCCGAGCCGAGCCAAACCTGACATTCCCGGGCCTGGCGTGCCGGACGAGCCCGATCCGGCGGTCGGCCGATCGAACAGCCCCAACGCCTCAGGTGACTGCGTCGACCTGGTGGGCTCGGCCATATCGGCTCCTGTCCCCTGCCCCGCCCCACACTCCGGGTCAGACCGGTGCGGATGGTCCACGCGACCGAGCAGGCCCGGCCGGCCCGACCGGGCCCGTCCGACCCACTGGTCCTGCCGGTCACGTCGACCCGCAGGGTCGACACCCCGAGTGGCCAGCAGGTCCATCAGTTCGGGATGAACCAGGCCGCCGCCGGGCCGCCATGCCGGAACCGGTACCACCATGCCGTCGACCCGGCGAAGTATCGCGATCTCGCTGAGCACCCGGTTGCCGTCGGCGCGACGCCGCAGGTGCAACACGACCTGGACCGCCGCGGCGAGTTGGCTGTGCAGGGCCTGGCGACCCAACCCGCCCAGTGCGCCCAGTGCCTCCAGGCGGGCTGGCAGTTCCGAGGGACTGTTCGCGTGCACGGTGCCGGCGCCACCCTCGTGGCCGGTGTTCAACGCGGTCAGCAGTTCGACCACCTCGCCGCCCCGTACCTCGCCCACGACCAGTCGGTCCGGCCGCATCCGTAACGCCTGGCGAACCAGATCCCGCAGGGTGACCTCACCGGCACCCTCGACGTTGGCGGGACGGGCAGCCAGCCGTACCACGTGGTGGTGGTCCGGGCGAAGTTCACCCGCGTCCTCGACCAGCACCAGTCGCTCTGCCGGGTCGACCCGACCCAGCAGCGTGGAGAGCAGCGTTGTCTTTCCTGAGCCGGTACCGCCCGACACGAGGAACGCAAGGCGCGCCCGCACGATCGCGTCCACCAACCAGGCTGACTCGGGGGTGAGGGTGCCCAGTTCGACCAGCCTTGCCAGGGTGAACGGCCGGTGCCGGGCCAGCCGCAACGACAGGCAGGTTCCGGTCGGTGCGACCGGCGGTAGCACGGCGTGTAGGCGGGTGCCGTCCGGCAGGGTGGCGTCCACCCACGGCCGGGCGTCATCCAGTCGACGCCCGGCCGAGGCGGCAAGACGTTGGGCCAGCCGGCGAACCGCCGCCTCGTCAGGGAAACGGACATCGGTACGGCACAACCCGTGGCCACCGTCGATCCACACCTCGGTCGGCCCGTTCACCAGCACGTCGGTGGTGTCGGGATCTCCCAACAGCGCGTCCAGCGGCCCAGTACCACAGATCTCGGCCTGCGCGACCCGTAGCAGCCCGAGCAGCTCGGCGTCGCCCATCAGTCCGGCGGTCTCCTCCCGCAACAGGGTGGCCACCGTCGCCGGAGTCGCCGCCATCCCGTTCCCGGCCAGCCGGCGCCGGACCCGTTCGACAACCTCCAGTTGACCGCTCATGCGGCCGCCTCGGGACAGGGAAGCACCGCGGCGAGCAGTTGGTCGCACAGGGCGGCCAGTGGCCCGCGGCCCCGTCGGGCCGGCGCGTCACCCCGCTCCAACGCGGTGACCAGACCGGGTTCGGTCCGCAGTTCCCCGGCCAACCGCAGGCGCAACGTGCCAGCCACGTCCTCGCAGGTCAGTCCACCGACACCCGACCGACGCACCACCACGCGGACGTCGGACACACCCGCCGACACCCCGGTGAGGGTGCGGGCCGCGGCAGCCACCGCCCTGACCTCCGCGGGCACCACGAGCAGCACCGTGTCTGTCTGCCGGAGGGCCGCCGACCGGGCCGGCGTGGGATGCCTGGGCAGGTCCAACACCACCGGTCCGCCCATCCGCCGACCCGCGGTGATCACCGATCGCACCGCGCCCGGGGGCAACTCGGGCGAACAGTCCCGGTCGAAGGACAGCATCGCGGTGCCATACGCCCGCGGCAGCGCCTCCCGCAGCGCTCGTGCCGACACCCGCCCGGAGGTGGTGGCCAGGTCCTTCCAGCGCAAGCCCGGGGCCTCCTCGGCGCCCAGGGTCAGGTCGATGCCGCCACCGGACGGGTCCAGGTCGACCAGCAGCGGATCTCGCCCGGTGCGGGCCGCCGTCACCGCCAGTGCGGCCGCCAGCACGCTGGCACCGGCCCCGCCACGCCCGGACAGCACGGCCACAACCCGGGCGGGTTCGCCGACAGGCTCTGCCGTGTCGGCCAGCATGTCGACCAGCATCGGCTCACCGTCCGGCAGCGCCAGCACCCGTTCGGCGCCGCAGCCGATCGCGGCCGGCCACAGTTCCGGCGGTGGACTGTCCCGGCAGACCACCGCCACACCCCGACGGGGTGGGGGGCCGGTACGGGCGCATGCGGCGGCGGCGTCCACGCCGACCAGCACCAGCGGTGCCGTCTGCCAACCGTGCCGAACCACCTCGGGGTCCGCGGTGACCTCCACTCCGACACCCGCGGCGGCAGCCAGCCGCAGCACGTCGTCGCGTATGCCGACATCGGTGGTCACGAGCAGGGGTCGGCGAGCGGCGGTCATGGTGGACCTCCCACGGTCGGTCTCCCGGTGCACGTCGGCACCGAGGCGAGGTGAATGACTGGCATCCACCAAACCCGACCGTCAATACCGCGTCAGCAGCCCGAACCCGATCTGTGGACAACGAGACGGCCTGTGGACAACCCGCGAACCTGGCCGTGGTCCTGTGATAAGACGGCCCCCGCCTGGGGGGTGGCGGGGGCCATCAGAACCCGGCTCCGGGGGGTTGGGCCGGGCTCGTCGCGTCGGGTGTGACCCGCGCACACCAAGCATACGGACCACACGTCCTGCTACGCGAAACGGGTGGAGAAAATTGCACAGTACGGGTGATCGATCCACCGGGAGATGTGGGTTATAGGGGCCGTTCTGCTGCTATGGGTGGTTTCACGTTGGGATGTGGGACCGGTGGGATCATCCTCGGCGGCCGGGTGTGCTGGCATTCGGGGCCCTGGGGCGCGCCAACCGCGGCGGTGGGTACCACCCGGTACCGTTGCGTTCCGGCGACCACCACGGTGCGGTCAGACGATCTCGTCGAGTGCCGCGAGCAGCCGCCCGAGGTCGTGCGCGTCGTTGTAGCCCTGGAAGGACGGACGCACCAGGGTGCGACCCTGCCAGGCGATCACCGGTACCTCGATCCGCGCGTTCTCCCGCAGTCGCCGCTGGAGTTCGCCGGCCTCCTGAGCCGGCCAGGGCACCGGCACGCTGACCATCTGGCCATGCCACTCCGGTGAGGTGTACAGCGGCCGCATGCCGTTCCGCTCGATCAGCGCCGCCTGGAACCGCTCGGCCAACGCGTGTCCGCGAACCCGCACGTCATCCCAACGCAGTCGCGCCTGGAACGCGATCGCGGTGGGCACCGCCAGCGAGGCCGCCGGATCGTGGGTGCCACCCCAGGCGTACCGGTTGGCGAACGGGGACCCCTGTTCGCAGCCCCAGGACACGATCACCGGTTCGACCCGTTCGCGCAGCCACTCGGCCACCCACAGGAACGCCGAACCCTTGGGCGCGCACAGCCACTTGTGGCAGTTGCCCACATAGGCGTCGGCCCCGACCGTGGGAACGTCGAGGTCGAGTTGGCCGGGCACGTGCGCCCCGTCGACCACCGACACCGCGCCGTGCTCCCGGGCCCACCGGCAGATCGAGGCCACCGGCAGGACCGCGGCGGTCATCGAGGCCAGGTGCGAGACGAACACCACCCGGGTTCGCGGACTGGACGCGGCCTCCAGCGCGGCCACCACCGAGGTCGCGTCCACCAGTGGGTCGGGCAGCTCGGCAACGACCAGGCTGGCACCCCGGGCCGCGCACACCGCCTGCCAGGCCAACAGGCAGGCCCCGTACTCGTGGTTGGTGGTCAGCACCTCGTCACCCGGGCCGAGTTCCACCGAACGGGCCACCGCGTTGACCCCGGCCGTGGTGTTCTGCACGAACACCAACCCGTCCACGTCGGCGCCCAGATAGTCGGCGAGTCTGGCCCGGGCCGCGTCGATGCGCTGGCCATACTCTCGTTCCAGAAACTCCACCGGCTGCCGTTCCAACTCCAGTTGCAGGCGCTGGTACGCCTCGAAGACCGGGCGCGGGCAGGCGCCGAACGAACCGTGGTTGAGAAACGTCCAGTCAGAGTCGAGCAGGAAGACGTCTCGGAGCGCCGCGGCGGACGGTGCCGCGCTGCCGCGACGGAGGGCTCCGGGCGCGAGGACAGTGGCCACCCCCGCATCATGCCCGACCAACGGCCGTTGGGCGTAGGCGATCTCTCACTGGATGTCATCGAGGAGTGATCGGATGATCACGGTCGGTCGGCCACTCCCTCGGACGACGACCCGGCGCGGTCGGCAAACACGGCATCCGGTGCCATCAACGTGAAATCGCCTGGCAGACCGCCAGTCCCTCGCGAGCCCCCAACGCCACCGCGGCGCAGCAGTGTCGCACCCACCGGGCCACCCCCTCAGGTCGGCCGGAGGCGTAGTCGGACAGCGCCGCGCGGTACTCCTCGCCCAGTTCCACGTGCCCCACCTCCGGGACCGAGACCAGGCGACGGTCCAGTCCGCGGGCCGCCATGGTCAACCGCACGGCACCCCGGGCAACCAACCCGGTGCCGACCCGGAACGGCGCCAGCGCCAGCAACTCCCCGTGCACCACCGCGGCCAGCACCACGGCCGGCACGGAGGTACCGGTGGCCACCAGTTC
>DATCWR010000131.1:0-9801 GCA_036566245.1 Mycobacteriales bacterium
GTTCGACAGCGCGGCGTTCGACCGCACCGTCGACCTGGTCGGAGCACCGACGGTGCGGGTGCGGGTGTCGGCCAGTACCGACCAGGCGGTGCTGTTCGCCAAGTTGTACGACGTGGACGGACAGGGTCACGCCACGCTGCCGCAGCGGCTGGTCGCGCCGGTGCGGGTGACCGGACTGGCCCCCGGCCAGACCCGAACCGTTCTGGTCACCCTGCCCGCGGTGGTGCACCGGTTCGAGGCGGGTCACCGGATGCGGCTGGTGCTGGCCAGCACCGATCAGGGCTACGCCACCCCGGCCGATCCCGCCGCCTACCAGGTGTCCCTGGTGGACGGACGTCTGTCCGTACCACAGGTGCCTGCGGCGCGCTCGGGTCGGGACGGCAGTCCACTACCCTGGTTGGTCGGAGGTGCCCTCGTGGTCGCCGTGATGGCCGGGGCGGCAGGTCTTACCCGGTTCGGCCGAAACCGTCGTCGCGGCGCGGACGTCGACACCGCGCTGGCCGAGGTCCCGTTGGTCATCGAACACCTGACCAAGTCCTACGGCGACCGTGACGCACGGATCACCGCCGTTGACGACCTGTCCTTCCGGGTGGAGCGTGGCCAGGTGCTCGGGCTCCTCGGCCCCAACGGCGCGGGCAAGACCACCACGCTGAGGATCCTGATGGGACTGATCCATCCGACCGCCGGACGGGTGCGTGTGTTCGGTCACGCCGTGACACCCGGAGCATCGGTGCTGTCCCGGGTCGGATCGTTCGTGGAGGGCCCGGGTTCGCTGCCGCATCTGTCCGGACTGGACAATCTCCGGCTGTACTGGCGGGCCACCGGCCGACCAGCCGCCGACGCGCACCTGGCCGAGGCGCTGCGGATCGCCGGGCTCGGCGACGCGGTGCATCGACGGGTACGCACCTACAGCCAGGGCATGCGACAACGGCTGGCCCTGGCCCAGGCCATGCTCGGCCTGCCTGACCTGCTGGTGCTGGACGAACCCACCAACGGGCTGGACCCGCCACAGATCCACCAGATGCGCCAGGTGCTGCGGGACTATGCCGCTGCCGGCCGGACCGTGCTGGTCTCCAGCCACCTGCTGGCCGAGGTGGAGCAGACCTGCACACATGTCGTGGTGATGCACCGGGGCAGGCTGGTGGCGGCCGGAACGGTGGCCGAGATCGTCGGTGACGCCGACACCGTGCGACTGGCGGTGGACGACCCGGTGCAGGCACTGTCGGTGATCTCCGGGCTTGCCGGAGCCCGCGCGGTGTCCGAACCCGACGGTGGGCTGCTGGTCACCCTGGGTCGGGTCCGTCGGTCCGACCTGGTCGCCGGGCTGGTCCAGGCCGGTGTGGGGGTCAACCAGGTGGTGCCGCGTCGCCGACTGGAGGACGCCTTCCTGAGTCTCGTGGAGGAGGAACGGTGAACGCGGCAACCGGAGACACGGCCGAACCGGCCGAACCGGCGGCAGGGTCGACCGTGGACTCGGCCGGGTCCTCGACCGCCGGTCCGGTCGTCGCCCCGGCCGCGCCCGGTTACCGTCCTGGTCGGACCCTGCCACTGCGGGTCGAACTGGTACGCCAACTGCGACGGCGGCGTACCGGCTACGCCATGGGATTCCTGGTGTTGCTGCCGGCCATCCTGGTGGCTGCCTTCGCGTTGGGCTCCGACTCCGGCGGCGCCGGCCCGGGGCAGGCGACCCTGGTCGACCTGGCCACGTCCGGGGCGGTGAACTTCGCCATCTTCACCGTGTTCGCCTCGGCCGGGTTCCTGCTGGTCGTCGTGGTCGCCCTGTTCTGCGGCGACACGGTGGCCAGCGAGGCTGGTTGGAGCAGCCTGCGGTACCTGCTGGCCGCCCCGATCCCGCGCGGCCGACTGTTGGCGGTCAAGCTGGTGGTGGCGCTCGGCTACAGTGCCACGGCCGTGCTGCTGTTGCCACTGGTCGCCCTCGGCGTGGGCCGGCTGGCCTACGGCTGGCACCCGGTGCACACCCCGGCCGGTGACAGTTACGGGGCCTGGGAGGGACTGGTCAGGCTCGGCATCGTGGTGGCCTACCTACTGGTGTCGCTGCTGCTGGTCGGGTCGGTGTCGTTCTACCTGTCCACGGTCACCGACGCGCCGTTGGGCGCGGTCGGTGGTGGGGTCGGGTTGGTGATCGTGTCGAACATCCTGGACGCGATCACCGCGCTGGGTTCGCTGCGCGAGGTGCTTCCCACCCACTACCAGTTCGCCTGGACCGACGCACTCACCTCGCCGGTGCACCTGGACGCGATGGTCCGAGGTGCGGCCGCGTCGGTGGCCTACTCGGTGGTCTTCCTGTTCCTGGCCTGGCGACACTTCTCGGCCAAGGACATCCTGTCCTGATTCCACGGCCACCAGGATCAGGTGATCGCCACAACCAGGGCCAGCACGCCAAGAACGAACACGATTGCGCGATCATCGACTCACCGACAGGGTGGAACCATGTTGGAACACGTCGCGGTGCTGTCGGACATCCATGCGGTCCTGCCGGCTCTGGAGGCCGTGCTGGACGAACCCGAGGTCGCCTCGGCCCAGCGGATCGTGCTGACCGGGGACATCGCCTCGGGGCCACTACCGGTCCAGACGGTCGATCTGCTCACCGGTCTGGGTGAGCGGGTGGTGTGGATCGGGGGGAACGCCGAACGCGAGATGGTGGAGTTCCTGCACGGCCTCCGCCCGGCGATCCCCGACGCGATCGCACCGTGGGCCGCCACGCGGCTGCGGGCCGACCAGGTGGAACTGTTGGCCGGACTACCCGACTCGGCCCGATTGTCGGTGGACGGGCTGGGGGAGGTGCTGTTCTGTCACGCGACCCCGCGCGACGACGAGGAGGTCGTGCTGGTCGACTCGCGGCCGGACCGCTGGGCCGAGGTTCTCGACGGTGTGGACCCCCGGGTGGCCACGGTGGTCTGCGGACACACCCACATGCCGTTCGTGCGGCTGACCCAGGGCCGGTTGGTGGTCAACCCCGGCAGCGTCGGCATGCCCTACGGGCCGGCCGGCGCGTACTGGGCCCTGTTGGGGCCGGGCGTGCAGTTACGGCGGACCCTCTTCGACACCGATCGGGCCTGCGCCCGACTGGTCTCCGAGTCCGGCTACCCGGGGGTCAACGACTGGGCCGAGGAGTACCTGCGCGGCAGGTACTCCGCCGAGGACGCGATGGAGGTGTTCGGACCCCGCGACGGGCGCGGCGCGCCCCCCGACGTCACTTCCGACCGGTCTGGCTCTCGTTCGAACTGCCCAGGGCGGCGATGAAGGCCTCCTGCGGCACCTCGACCCGGCCCACCATCTTCATCCGCTTCTTGCCTTCCTTCTGCTTCTCCAGCAGCTTGCGCTTGCGGGTGATGTCCCCGCCGTAGCACTTGGCCAGCACGTCCTTGCGTAGCGCGCGAACGTTCTCCCGGGCGATCACCCGGGAGCCGACCGCGGCCTGGATCGGCACCTCGAACTGTTGGCGGGGAATGAGTTCCCGTAGCTTCCTGGCCATCTCCACCCCGTAGGAGTAGGCCTTGTCCCGGTGCACGATGGCGCTGAACGCGTCGACAGTCTCCCCCTGGAGCAGGATGTCCACCTTGACCAGGTCTGCTGGCTCCTCGCCGGCCATCTCGTAGTCCAGCGACGCGTAACCGCGGGTACGTGACTTCAACGCGTCGAAGAAGTCGAAGATGATCTCGCCCAGCGGCATGGTGTACCGCAGTTCCACCCGGGACTCCGACAGGTACTCCATGCCCGACAGCACACCGCGCCGGCTCTGGCAGAGTTCCATGATGGCGCCGATGTAGTCGCTGGGCGCGATGAGCATGGCCCGCACCACCGGTTCGCACACCCTGTCCACCTTGCCCTCCGGCCAGTCACTGGGGTTGGTCACCACGTGCTCGGCGCCGTCCTCCATGACCACCCGGTACACCACGTTGGGCGCGGTCGAGATGAGGTCCAGTCCGGACTCTCGTTCCAGTCGCTCGCGCACGATCTCCAGGTGCAGCAGGCCGAGGAACCCGCAGCGAAAGCCGAAACCCAGCGCCGCCGAGGACTCCGGCTCGTAGACCACGGCCGCGTCGTTGAGTCGCAGTTTGTCCAGGGCGTCGCGCAACAGTGGATAGTCCGATCCGTCGATCGGGTACAGCCCCGAGTACACCATCGGCTTGGGATCGCGGTATCCCCCCAGCGCGGTGTCGGCTGGCCGCACCGAGTCGGTCACCGTGTCACCGACCCGTGACTGGCGTACGTCCTTGACCCCGGTGATCAGGTAACCCACCTCGCCGACCCCGATCCCGGCGGTCGGCGAGGGCTCCGGGGAGATCACTCCGACCTCGAGGAGTTCGTGGGTGGCCCCGGTGGACATCATCCGTACCCGCTGGCGGGCCGCGATGCTCCCGTCGACGACCCGCACGTAGGTGACCACACCGCGGTAGGTGTCGTAGACCGAGTCGAAGATCAGTGCCCGGGCCGGGCCGTCGGGGTCTCCGGCCGGGGCTGGCACCTCACGCACGACGGTGTCCAGCAGTTCCGTCACGCCCTGCCCGGTCTTGGCGCTGACCCGCAGCACGTCGTCGGGGTCACAACCGATGATGTTGGCCAGTTCGGCCGCGTAGCGGTCCGGCTGGGCCGCCGGCAGGTCGATCTTGTTCAGCACCGGGATGAGGTGCAGGTCCCCCTCCAGCGCCAGGTAGAGGTTGGCCAGGGTCTGCGCCTCGATGCCCTGGGCGGCGTCCACCAGCAACACCGCGCCCTCGCAGGCGGCCAGTGAACGGGACACCTCGTAGGTGAAGTCCACGTGCCCGGGGGTGTCGATGAGGTTCAGCACGTGCGGCTGGCCGCCGTACTGCCAGGGCAGCCGGACCGCCTGCGCCTTGATCGTGATGCCGCGCTCGCGTTCGATGTCCATCCGGTCGAGGTACTGCGCGCGCATCTGGCGCGCCTCGATCACCCCGGTGATCTCCAGCATGCGGTCGGCCAGCGTCGACTTGCCGTGGTCGATGTGGGCGATGATGCAGAAGTTCCGGATCCGGGCCGGTTCGGTATACGCGGTCACAGGGTCCACTTCGCAAGGTTGGTGACAGTCATGTTCATGGTCCCACGAATCGGGTGACCACCCACTCACGCCCTCCCTCGTCCGGCGCGTGACCAACCCCGGATCCGACCCGTGGGGTGCTCCAGACGGTGCATCTCGTGTCCGTCGGTCACCGCGGGTATCCCCCGCGTGGTCCCGGGTGATCATGGCACTGTCCACGCCCAACGCGCCGCCCGGACGGCAGGCGGGGTGCCCTCTTTGGCGATGGTCCGCGACACTGGTAGCCTTGACAGCCGCGCCCGGCGCGAGCGGTGCCGTGCGCCCAAATGGCGACAACAATCCGAGTCACAGAGCGAGGCTCCTGCGTGGCGAACATCAAGTCCCAGATCAAGCGCATCAGGACCAACGAGAAGGCTCGGCTGCGCAACAAGTCGGTGAAGTCGTCGCTCAAGACGGCGGTACGTACCTTCCGCGAGGCGGTCGAGAGTGGCGACCAGGAGGCTGCCCGTACCGCACTGAGGGCGGCCTCACGTGACCTGGACAAGGCCGTGAGCAGGGGTGTCATCCACCGCAACCAGGCGGCGAACCGCAAGTCGGCGATGGCCCAGCGGATCAACGCCTCCTGACCTCGATTAGCCACCGGCACCGGACGTGACCGCCGGTGGCTCTGGTCTGTCCTGATCCGCGTCGGGCACCGTGGTGCCCACGCGCGGATCAGGCTCAGCGGATCCGATGCGCCGCCATCATCTGTCGGATCGCCCTCTCCAGCGCGTAGGACGGGTCAACCGCGGCGCCCTTCACGTTCGCGTTCACCTCGGCCGCCGCGCGCATCGCCTCAGCCAGGCCCGCCTCACTCCACCCGCGTGCCTGGCTCTGGGCCCGCTTCACCTTCCACGGTGGCATGCCCAGCGTGCTGGCCAGTGAGTAGGGGTTGGCTCGGCCGGCCGCGCTCACCCGGGCGATTGATCTGACCCCGTCGGCAAGCGCGTCGGCGATCAGCACGTGGGGCACCCCGATCGACAGCGCCCACCGGAGCGCCTCCAACGCCCCCGGACCGTCGCCGACCACAACCCGGTCCGCGACGGCGAACCCGGTCACCTCGGCCCGGCCGCGGTGGTACCGGGTCACCACGTCGGCGTCGATCCGCCCCCTGGTGTCCGACACCAACTGACCACAGGCCGCGGACAGTTCACGTAGGTCGTGGCCCACCGCGTCCAGCAGGATCGACGCCGCGTCGGCCGTGATCGAACCGCCGCCGCGCTTCACCTCGGCCCGGATGAAGCCGAGCCGGTCCTCCGCCCTGGTCATCTTCGGGCACTCGACCACCCGGGCGTCGGCGCGGCGAAGGGAGTCCACCAGCGCCCTGCCACGGGCCCCTCCCGGGTGCACCACCACCAGGTACACATCCTCGGCCGGATCAGCGACATAGGCGGTCAACGCCGCCGCCAGGTCCTTTCCGGTTTCCTGGGCGTTCCGGAGCACGACAACCCTCGGCCCACCGAACAGGGCGGGACTGAGCAGGTCGAACAGCTCACCGGGCGTGACCGCCGAGGCGGCCAGTTCACGGACGTCACACTGGGGGTCGGCGGCTCTGCCGGCGGCGGCCACCTCGGCCACCGCGCGGGAGGCCAGGAACTCCTCCTCGCCCACGACAAGGGTCAGCGGACTGAGCACGGTTGACGTCGGCACCCGACCATGGTGGCATGCCGCACCCCCTCGACGAGCGCGCGGCCATGACACCGAATCCACCAGGCGTCGCAACGACAACGGCGGTTGCTGTGTCCACCGGTGGACCGCGTGCCCGGGTCACCATCACCAGTTCACCTGCCCGGTCGCAGGCGGCGACATCACCGTCCTGGTCGGTGCGGTAGGTACGCATTCCCAACCGGGTCAACCCGGCCAGCAACGTCGGGGCCGGGTGCCCGTAGTCGTTGTCCGCGCCAACCGAGATCACCGCCACCCGGGCCCGGGTGGCGGCCAGGAACCGCGGGTCACCGTGCGCGGAGCCGTGGTGCGGCACCTTCACCAACTCGGCGGTCAGATCGGTGCCCCGGTCGAGAAGTTCCTGCTGTGCCTCCACCTCGACATCGCCGGTGAGCAGCATGGTGTGTCCGTGGGCGGTCACCCGGAGCACCACCGAGGAGTTGTTCGGATCCGACCGGGTCCGGTGAAACGGATGCGTCGGCGCCAGCACGTCCAGCCGGACACCGGCCACCTGTCGGGTCTCCCCCACCGTGGCGCGCAGCAGCGGAACCCGGTGCGCGGCAGCTATCTCCCGCACGGTGTCCCACTCCCAGGCCGGCTCGGACAGCGGACCGGTCTCGATGGCCGCGACCCGGCGAGCCCGGAGCACCCCGGCCAGCCCGCCGGCGTGGTCGGCGTGTAGATGGGTGAGCACCAACAGCGGTACCGCGACCACGCCGAGTCGACGCAGGCAGCGGTCCATCCGTGCCGGGTCTGGTCCGGTGTCCACCACCACCGCGGTGCCCGGCCCGGCGTTGACGACCAGCCCGTCGCCCTGGCCCACGTCACAGGCCACCAGCATCCATCCGGTCGGGGGCCAGCCGAACAGCGCCCACCTGGTTGGCACGGTCACCAGCAGCGCCGCGACGACCACCGCGAGCAGGGCCCGCCGGACCGATCGGAACCTGAGGAGAGCAAGGGTCAGCCCGGCCAGCAACACCGGCAGGGCGAGTGACCAGAGACCCCCGCCCGCGCCCGGCCAGGGCACCGACGCCAACCGCGCCCCACTGGCCCCGCGGGCGACGGTGACCAACCACTCGGTGGGTAGCCCAGCCACCCAGGCCACCACCCGGGCGGCGGTTGACGAAACCGGGTCGACCAGGGTCGCCACCACTCCCAGCACGGTGGCCGGGGCCACCGCCGGGGCTGCCAGCAGGTTCGCCGGGATACCGACCAGACTGATCTGTCCGGCCAGGACGGCGGTGATCGGCGCGGTGGCCAGACATGCCGCGGCGGGTACGGTCAGGGCCTCGGCCAGTCCGGACGGGACACCGTGCCCACGTAACGCCGTGCTCCACCGTGGCGCCACCACCAGCAACGCGGCGGTGGCGAGCACCGACAGGGCGAACCCGGCTGACCGGGCCAGGTCCGACCAGATCAGTACCAGCGTCAGTACGGCGGCGGCCAACGCCGGCACCCCCTGTCTGGCTCGACCGGTGGCCAACGCCAGCAGTGCGAGCGCGCCCATGGCCGCGGCCCGCAACACGCTCGGCGACGGCCGCACCAGTACCACGAACCCGACCAGGGCCAGTCCGGACAGCACCGCGGAGAACCGCGGGTCCAGCCGACACCACCGGCACAGGAGCAACACCGCGCCGATCACGATCGCCACGTTCGCCCCACTCACCGCAAGCAGGTGGGTCAGCCCGGCGGTACGGAAGTCCTCGGCCACGGTCGGATCGAGGTTGGTGGTGTCGCCCAGTACCAGACCGGGCAACAGCCCGCGGCCGGCAGCGGGCAGCACGGTCGCGGCATCGCGCAGGCCGCGCCGGAACCGTTCGGCCACCCGCTGTACCCGGGATGGCTCCGCGACCTGCTCCGGCGGACCCCGGGCGGCCAGCACCGCCACGGTGAGGTCACCGCTGGCTGGAAGCAGCCGGCCGGTGACCCGTAACCGCTGGCTTGGCAGCAGGGTGCGCCACCCGTCGGCCGGTGCGAGCACCAGCACGGCGGCGTGCGACCGCCATCGTCGCCCACCCGAGCCGACCCGCAGCGCACGGGCCGGTACCGCGACCTGGGGCCTTCCACCCACCCCGCCAGCGCGCAGCGGCCGGGGATCGTCGCGGACCACCAGCCACAGCGTCGCCCTCGACCGGGCGATGGCCAGGTCATGTAACGGCGAGGCGTCCCGGGCGTGCACCCGGGTTCCGACCAGGAACGCCGCCACCGCGGCACCGCCGAGGGCCACCATGGCGACCCGGGCGGTCGGCCGGTCGCACCGGGCGAGCGCCATCGCCGGTACCGCACAGCAGCACCCCACCAGCACCGACGTGGCCGGTGACCAACCCAGCCCGAGCCAGGTCACCACCCATCCGGCCAGCGCCACCGGTACCAGCCGCAGGTCCAGGGCGGCCTCGGCGCCCCGGCCGACGGGCACCACCGCGGGCGGAACACCCCGGTCGGCTGCCGGCCGCCCACCGAACGGGACACCGGCCGGGCTCACACCGTCACCCGGTCACGGATACGGGCCAACTTCGCCGGACCGATGCCGGACACCTCACGCAGTTGGTCCACGGTGGTGAACCGCCCGTGCCGGGCCCGCCAGTCCACGATCCGTTGCGCGGTCACCGGTCCGACTCCCGGAAGGGCGACCAACTCCTGGACCGTGGCCGCGTTCAGGTTGACCGGTCCTCCCGTTCCCGAGCCGACCGGCCCCGCGCCCACCTCCGCCGGGCCGGCACCGGGGGCCGGGCCGGGCGCGGGAACGCCGACCACGACCTGTTCACCATCGCCGAGTGGGCGGGCCAGGTTGAGCAGTCCCAGGTCGGTTCCGGGTACCGGTCCGCCGGCGGCCCGCACCGCGTCGACCACCCGGGCTCCTCGGGCGAGCGTGACTATGCCCGGATGACGGACCCGCCCCGCCACCGCCACCACGATGGTGGGCACCGATGCCGAGGCGCGCACCGGTACCGACGTCGAGGCGGCGGCCACGGCGTGCCGTGCAGGTGGCACCGCAACCGGCTCGATGGTGGGCCGGGCCCGCCAGGTGAGTAGACCGGCCAGCCCGGCCCCCACCAGCAGGACCGCCAGGAGCGTGA
>DATCWR010000159.1:0-10481 GCA_036566245.1 Mycobacteriales bacterium
TGTCGACGTCGAAGAACGCGGCCGCGGTGGGGTCGACCGGAGCGGCCCGGGGCGCGGCCACCTCGGCCACCGCGGCCGAGGCCGAGCCGGCGAGTACCGCTCGGGCATCCCGACCCCGACGGCTGGATCTGGTCCGCGGCAGGCGTGGCACCAGGCCAGTATCCCAACCGTGGGTCAACCGCCGAGCAGCCCGGGCAACAGCCCGGGCAACAGTGGCGGTAGCACCCCCGTCGGCAGGATGGGTGGCAGTAGGCCACCGTCGGTGGGTTCGTCGGTCAGGGACGGCAGCGACGAGGGGTCGTCCGCGGGCGGCGAGGTGGCCGGCAGTGACGTTCCTCCCGAAGTTCCGGTCGGGGCCTGGTCAGAGGCCGACCCGGGGGCGCCGGTGCTCGAGGCAGGCCTGGTCGGGCCCTGCCGCGCCCCCGGTCCGGTCTGGGACGTGGGCGGGGGACTGTCCGCCGTCGGCCGCGGCACGGTGGGCGGATCACACGGCCAGCAGGGCAGCGGCCCCAGATCGTCGCCGTGGCCACGGTCCATGCAGGCGCAGGTGAGCTGACTGCGCAACGCCACCACACGGTCCTGGACCCGGTCGAGCAGGGCCACCGAGTGGCTGGCCCGCTGGCTGGCGTCACCGTGCAGCCGTTCCAGCGCGGGCCCCAGAATCGCCCTCTGGTCGGCCACCCAGGAGGTCAGGTAGGCCAACGGGTCGTCGGTCACCGAGGTCACCGCGAACTCGGTCAGGGTGCGGACCCCCGTGATGGTCTGCTGGTCCATGTCGCCGAGGGTGGCGCCCACCAGATCCTCGGCCTCGGTCCGGCCGGTGTTGGTCGGTTCCCCGCCGCCACCGGTCACCGACACCGGCGGCGTGGGCGCGTCGGTGACCTCGGTGGCGTTTCGCCGGACCAGGTCGGCGAACTCCCGGGCCCTGGTCTGGGCGAAGTCCAGGTGGCGTTCGGCCCTGGCCTGGTCGCCACGGGCCAGAGCGAGTTCGACGCCCTCGGTGGTGCGTTTGAGGGAGTACAGCGTGTCGCCGGGCAGGGAGTGGTCGCTGACCACCACGGTCAGCCCGCTGAACACCACTAATGCACTCATCGTCCCGGCGAGCAGGACCAGACGGGTCCTCGGCCGGACAGCTCGGCCCGGTGCCAGGCGGCGAACGCCGTGTCGGGGGGCCGGCGTTGGTGCCGTCGATGGTTGGGCCTCGGCAAGGGTGACCAGTTGGGTCCGCAGCCGGGCTCGGAACTCCGCGGAGGGCGCCCCGTTGAAGTCGGCCGTGCGCAACCGGTCGGTCAGTCCGACCAGCCGTCGGGTCTCCTCGTCGAGCCGGGAGTCGTCCTGGGCCAGGGCGCGTGGACCAGGGTCGATGGCGCGCGCGAACCGCCTTGCCCGCCAGATCGAGAATGGCCCTGTCATCGAACACCCCTGAACGGGACTGGATCACTGCCGCTCACGCCGCACAACGACGGTGGGTGCGTTTCGGTTACGCCGCGGCGGTGTCGGCCATTGTTCGGTCCGGCCGGGGAACCGGTCACCACTCGGGTCCGGTGACCGTGTGTGTCACCGTGGTGACCCTGGTGCTGGTCGTGTCGACGGTACCGGCCACCACGGTCGTTCCAGCCGTCCGGGACTTCGGCTCGTGGGTCGACGTCGGACCGGATCATCGGATGTCCTCGGGCAGCAGGTTGGCCAGCCGCCGGACGGCGCGATGCTGTAATGCCTTGATCGCGCCGTCGTTCTTACCCATGATCGCCGCGGTCTCGGCCACCGACAGGCCCTGCAGGAAACGCAGCACGATGCATTCCTGCTGCTCCGGATTGAGCATCCGCACGCAGCGCAGCAACTCGGTGTTGGTCACCCGGTCGAGCACCGCGTCCTCGGGACCGTCCTCGGCCCGGTCCTCGTCGAGCATGTCCGCCGTGGTGATCTCCAGTCGGTGCCGGCTGGACTTGAGATGGTCCAGCACGATGTTCCGGGCGATGGTGACGAACCAGGCACCGATATCCCGACCGGTCCAGGTGAACGAACCGATCCGGCGGAGCGCCCGCAGAAACGTCTCGCTGGTGAAGTCCTCGGCCTGGGTGCGGTTACCGGTGCGGTAGTAGATGTACCGGAAGACCAGGTCGAAGTAGCGGTCGTAGAGCTGGCCGAACGCCTCGCCGTCCCCGCTCTGCGCCCGCCCGACCAGGGCGGCCGCGTCCGTCTCGGGTGGTTCGGCCGGTTCGGCCGGACCGGTTGGTTCGGCCGGACCGGTTGGTTCCACGGCCGGGTTCGGTCCGCCGGAAGCCGACCCCGCCCCGGGGCAGGTCGGTGGTGTGGCCACGGTGTGCGGCTCGGACGCCGGGCGTGGCCGGGGGGACGGGTGTGGCGGCGCGCCAAGCCCGGATCCGGACGGTTCGGGTGGTCGGAAGACCTGGTCGATGTCGGCCGGACGGGTTCCGGCCGAGCGCCGGGCGTGCATGATCGCGGCCGTGAGTGCACTCCAGCCGGCAGCGACGCCGTAGTCCGCGACATACGCGGTCATACTGTCCCCACACGTGCTCGTCGAAGCCCGGCGCGATCCGCACCGTGGCGGCAGCCCGGCCCGGCCCCGATCCGGACCATACCGCCACCGGGTGGGATATCAGGCTTAACCGACCGACCGGAACGCTCCAGCCACGCTGTCCGTGGCCATAGCCCACGTTCATACAGGGTGGCTCCGCTGAGCGAAAGACCCGACACTCCGCGTGGCCAGGAATCCATCCCGTTCTGCGGGGTAACGTCCGGTCCGAGTCACCCGAAAGCGCGCAGTGATCCGGCAAACGCCGAGTCCGAACCCACCATTGACGCGGGGAGGACACTGGGCGAATGCCACCGGCCGACCATCAGGTAACCCTGTTCACCCGCGCGAACTGCCATCTGTGCGACAACGCCCGGACGGTGGTGACCGCACTGGCCGGCGAACTGGGCATCCGGTGGGAGGAACTGGACGTGGACGCCGACACCGAACTGTGCGCCGAGTACGGCGCACTGGTGCCGGTGCTTCTGGTGGACGGAGTCGAAACCGGTTACCTCGACATCGACGGAGCGGCGCTGCGGTCACTCCTGCTCACCTGAGCGACCTTCCCTGCTGACCGGTCCGCACAGGCTGTCAGGACCGTACCCAGGGTGATAGCTAGACATTTGTCGTTAAGTCCGTTCAGTGATATACGAGTCTGGCGTCGTGGTGAAAGGCGAGGGAAGATCTCGAGTGTGAGCCTCACCACGGAATGCGGGTCTTCCGGGTGACCTGGCCCGATCGACTTTGTGCAGGAGTTCACAAGCCGTTACCGTGGCTCGGTAGGAATGCGCCTTTACCACACGGTGAGGCCCTGGCCGGGGCCGGGGTGATGGCGTGGTGCCCTCCAGGAGCCCTCTGTGACCGACCAGCGTGACCCCGACCGCGAGGCCGACCGGGAGCCGAAGGCAGACCGCTGGCGCAGTGTTCCCGAGGCGACCGTGGCGCGGCTGGCGGTGTACCTGCGGGCGCTGACCACACTGGCCGACCAGGGTGTCAACACGGTGTCCTCGGAGGGGTTGGCCACCGCAGCCGGGGTGAACTCGGCCAAACTCCGCAAGGACCTGTCACACCTGGGGTCCTACGGCACCCGCGGGGTCGGCTACGACGTGAGCACCCTGATCGAGCAGATCTCCAGGGCCCTGGGGCTGACCCAGCACCGGGCGGTCGCCCTGGTCGGCATCGGGAACCTGGGACACGCCCTGGCCGGCTATGGTGGGTTCGCCAGTCGTGGGTTCCGGATCGTGGCGCTGTTCGACGCCGAGCGGGCCCGGGTGGGTGAGCCGATCGCCGGTCTGCGGGTGCGCCACATCGACGACCTGGACGATGTGGTCCGGTCCGAACGCGTGTCCATCGGGGTGATCGCCACCCCTGCCGGTGCCGCCCAGGACGTCTGTGACCGTCTGGTCGCAGCCGGTGTCACCAGCATCCTGAACTTCGCCCCGGCGGTCCTGTCGGTGCCCGACAACGTCGACGTGCGCAAGGTCGACCTTGCCGTGGAACTACAGATCCTCTCCTTCCACGAGCAACGAAAGGCCACAGCCGGCGACGGTGACGGCACCTTCGAGGAGGTCGGATGAACGACGTCGAGTCGGTCACGACGCGGCGGGTGACCCCACGGCCGGTACCGGGTCGTGGCGGGTGGGGCCAGGCATGAGCCTTCTGGTTGTCGGCCTGAGCCACCGCAGCGCACCGGTCACGCTGCTGGAACAGGCCAGCATCGCCGCGGACGACGTGCCCAAGGTGCTCCAGGAACTGGTCCGCGGGCCGCACGTGTCCGAGGCGCTGGTGCTGTCCACCTGTAACCGCATCGAGGTGTACGCCGACGTCGACCGGTTCCACGGCGGTGTGCACGAGGTCACCGCGCTGCTCGCCCGCGGCGCCGGGGTGGAGATACCCGCACTGGGCGAGTACCTGTACGTGCACTATGAGGACGCCGCGGTCGAACACATGTTCGAGGTGGCTGCCGGCCTGGACTCCATGGTGGTCGGCGAGTCACAGATCCTCGGCCAGCTCAGGTTGGCCTACCGGGTGGCCGGTACCGAGAACGCGGTGGGGCGGATCCTGCACGAGTTGTGTCAGAAGGCCCTGCACACCGGTAAGCGGGTGCGCAGTGACACCGGAATCGACCGGCTCGGCGGGTCCCTGGTCTCGGTCGCACTGGACCACGCGGCGGCGATCCTGGGGCCGTTGGCCGGTCGGCGCGCGCTGGTGGTGGGGGCCGGATCGATGGGTGCGCTGGCCGCGGCGACCCTGCGCCGGGCCGGTATCGGTTCGTTGGCGGTGGTGAACCGTACCCGGGCCAACGCGGTGCGGTTGGTCTCTGCGTTCAACGGCACCGCCGGAGACCTGGACGACCTGCCCACCGAGATAGGCCGGGCCGACCTGGTGGTGGCCTCGACCGGGGCGACCGGCCTGGTGGTACCTCTCGAACTGGTCGAGCAGGCGGTGTCGGCCCGGGGCGGTCGGCCGATGGTCATCGTCGACCTGGCGCTGCCCCGTGACGTGGACCCTGCGGTCGCCGAACTACCTGGCGTCAGCTACCTGGGACTGGACACGCTGCGTGAGGTACTGGCCGGTAGCGGTGTTTCTGACGACGTGACCGCCGCTCGCCGTATCGTGGGAGACGAGGTCGCGGCCTACCTGCGGGCACAGCGGTCGATGGACGTCGCCCCGACCGTGGCGGCACTGCGGGCGCGCGCGGCCCAGGTGGTGGACGCCGAACTGGTGCGGCTGGACGGTCGGCTGCCCGGACTGCCCGGAAATGTTCGGGACGAGATTGATCGCACCGTACGACGGGTGGTGGACAAGCTACTCCATGCACCCACAGTGCGGATAAAAGAACTTGCCGACAAGCCAGGCGGTGGGGCCTACGCCGAAGCCCTGCGTGAACTGTTCGGGCTGGATCCGGCCACCACCGCCGCGGTGACCGCACCGTCGGCGTCCGTATCCGAGGCGTCACCGCTCCAACTCCGGAGCGACGGCGGAGAGGAAGGCACCAGATGAGCACGTCGCGTGTCTCGGCCGTGGACCGTGGCATCGCGCCGCCCGGGGCGGCCCGGGTGCTGCGGTTGGGCACCAGGGGCAGTGTTCTGGCCCGAACACAGTCCGGCACGGTCGCCGACGCGATCACCAACCGGTCCGGCCGGTCCGTGGACCTGGTCGAGGTCAGTACCCACGGTGACCGGTCGGCCGCGCCGCTGACCCAGATCGGCGGAACCGGCGTGTTCGTCTCCGCCCTGCGTGAGGCGCTCCTGGCCGGCCACATAGACCTGGCCGTGCACTCCTACAAGGACCTGCCCACCGCCCCCGAACCCGGACTGGTGGTCGCCGCCGTGCCGCCCCGGGAGGACCCGCGAGACGTGCTGGTCGCCCGGGACGGGTTGACCCTCGGACAGTTGCCGCCCGGTTCCCGGGTCGGCACCGGCGCGCCCCGCCGGGTGGCCCAGATCCGTGCGTTGGGCCTGGGCCTGGAACTGGTGCCGGTCCGTGGCAACGTGGACACCCGGCTGGCCAGGGTGGCCGCCGGTGACCTGGACGGACTGGTGTTGGCCCGAGCCGGACTGGCCCGGCTCGGGCGGCTTGACGTGGTGACCGAGAACCTCGACCCGCTCCAGGTTCTGCCGGCGCCGGCGCAGGGCGCGCTGGCGGTGGAGTGCCGGGCCGACGACGAGGAACTGGTCACCCTGCTGGCGGCGCTCGACGACGCCGACACCCGTGCGGTCGTCGAGGCCGAACGTAGCCTGCTCGCCGCCCTGGAAGCGGGGTGTACCGCACCGGTCGGGGCTCTGGCCGAGGTGGTCGAGGGCGAGGCCGGGCTGGAACTCTTCCTGCGGGCCTCGGTGACCGCTGTCGACGGAGCGCACGCGCTCCGGTTGTCGGCCACCGGGTCCGTCCACGACGCCGGAGCGGTGGGTAGAAGCCTTGCCGCCGACCTGCTGGCTGCCGGCGCCGCCGAACTCATGGGGAGCACGCGATGACCCGCGCGCGCAAGAACATCGGACACATCAGTTTCGTCGGAGCCGGGCCGGGTGACGCCGGGCTGCTCACCGTCCAGGCCGCCGAACTGCTCAGACGGGCCGACCTGCTGGTGGTCGATCCTGGTGTGTCGCAGGCCGTGATCGGCCTGGTCAGGTCCGGGGCCGACGTCCGGCCCGCGGTGGGTGAACCGGCCGAGGTGGCCAAGACGCTGGTGGCCGAGGCACGGTCGGGACTGCACGTGATCCGACTGGTCGCCGGTGCCCCGTTCACCGACGACGCGGTGGTCGCCGAGGCCACCGTGGTGTCGCGCTCCGCGGTGCCCTTCGACGTGGTCCCCGGGGTGCCCACCGAGGTGGGTGTGCCGACCTACGCCGGGGTGCCGGTGGGGTCGGTACGCACCGAGGCCGACAGTCGCGGCCTGGACGAGGGCACCGGGGACTGGGCCGCCATCGCCACCGCCCCGGGCACGTTGGTGCTCACCACCACCACGGCACACCTGGCCCGGCTGGCCGGCGCGCTGGTCGAGCACGGTCGGCCTGGTGACACCCCGGTGTGTGTCACGGTGGAGGGCACCCGCCCCACCCAGCACAGCGTGGTGACCACGCTGGCTGGTCTGGAACGGGACACCGCCGAACTGACCGGACCGGTCGTGGTCACCGTCGGTGACGTGGTGGGCCAGCGTTCCCGGCTGTCCTGGTGGGAGAGCCGACCGCTGTACGGCTGGCGGGTGCTGGTGCCGCGCACCAAGGAGCAGGCCGGCGTGATGAGCGACCGGCTGCGTGGGCACGGCGCGATTCCCAAGGAGGTGCCCACCATCGCGGTGGAACCGCCGCGCACCCCGGCCCAGATGGAACGGGCGATCAAGGGGCTGGTCACCGGCCGGTACGAGTGGATCGTGTTCACCTCCACCAATGCGGTGCGGGCGGTGCGGGAGAAGTTCGAGGAGTTCGGCCTGGATGCCCGGGCGTTCGCCGGGGTGAAGATCGCCTGTGTCGGTGAGGCGACCGCCACGGCGATCCGCGCATTCGGCATCTCGCCGGAACTGCTGCCCAGCGGCGAGCAGTCCAGTGAGGGACTGCTGGCCGACTTTCCGCCCTACGACGACGTGCTGGACCCGATCGACCGGATCCTGCTGCCCCGTGCCGACATCGCCACCGAGACCCTGGCCGAGGGCCTGCGGGAACGGGGCTGGGAGATCGACGACGTCACCGCGTACCGGACGGTGCGGGCCGCACCGCCACCGGCCGAGACCCGGGAGGCGATCAAGGGCGGCGGGTTCGACGCGGTCTGTTTCACCTCCTCCAGCACGGTGCGCAACCTGGTCGGCATCGCCGGCAAGCCACACGCCCGCACCGTGGTGGCCTGCATCGGCCCGCAGACCGCGGCCACCGCGCGGGAGTTTGGTCTACGGGTGGACGTACAGCCAGATATCGCCCAGGTAACCGCACTTGTGGATGCACTGGCGGCGTACGCTGTCCAACTCAGGGAGAACGGCGACGAAAGTCCGCCGCCGCGGAAGACCCGGTCGAAGGGGCGCGCTGCCAGATGAACACAGGTCCCGGCTTCCCGATCGAACGTCCTCGCCGACTGCGCCGCAGCGCCGCGCTGCGGCGGCTGGTCGCCGAGACCCGGTTGCACCCGGCCGAACTGGTGCTGCCGATGTTCGTGAAGGAGGACATCACCGCGCCCGTGCCGGTGGCGTCCATGCCGGGAGTGTTCCAGCACACCCTCGACTCTCTGCTCAAGGCGGGACACGAGGCCGTGGAGGCCGGCGTCGGCGGCCTGATCCTGTTCGGAATACCGTCCACCAAGGACGGTCGGGGGTCCGGGGCGGACGATCCCGAGGGTGTGGTCCAGGTCGCGCTGCGACACCTGCGCGCCGAGTTCGGTGACTCGACCGTGCTGATGAGCGACCTGTGCCTGGACGAGTACACCGACCACGGACACTGCGGCATCCTGGTGCCCGACCACGCCGGTGGGTCGGCGGCAGGGGGCGGGGACGAACCCGACCAGGACTGGGTGGTCGACAACGACGCCACCCTGGAGCGGTACGCCGACATCGCCCTCGCCCAGGCCGCGGCCGGTGCGCACGTGGTCGCGCCCAGCGGGATGATGGACGGCCAGGTCCGGGCCATCCGGACCGCCCTGGACGGCGGCGGCTATCCCGAGGTGGCCATCCTCGGCTACTCGGCCAAGTACGCGTCGGCGTTCTACGGCCCGTTCCGGGACGCCGCCGAGTGCGCGCCCAGGTTCGGTGACCGGGCCGCCTACCAGCAGGACCCGGCCAACCTGGCCGAGGCACTGCGGGAGGTACGCCTGGATCTCGACGAGGGTGCCGACGCGGTGATGGTCAAGCCCGCCCTGGCCTACCTGGATGTCATCCGCGAGGTTCGCCAGCAGGTGGACGTGCCGGTGGCGGCCTACCAGGTGTCCGGTGAGTACGCCATGGTGGAGGCCGCCGCCGCCCAGGGCTGGATCGACCGGGACCGGGTCATCATGGAAACCCTCACCTCGATCCGGCGCGCCGGCGCGGACATCATCCTGACCTACTGGGCCACCGAGGTAGCCCGCCTGCTCCGCCACGCCTGACGCGGCGCTGCCCGACCGTCCTCGTTCTCCGGTAGAGCCAGGTACCTGTATCTGATAATCTGATAGCATGAAGACGGTCACTGCCACCGAGGTCGCGCGGAACTTCTCCGCGGTGCTCGATGAAGCAGAGCACGGTGAGACCATCGTGGTGACTCGAGGCGGACGACGGGTCGCGACGATCAGCCCTGCACCCGCGTGTCCGGGGCGGGCGGTCAAGGAGTTGCTACACCGGCACCGGCCCGACCCAGCCTGGGCCGAGGATCTGCGGGCGGTGCGCGAGACCGTGGTGGACTCGGTGCGGTCGTGGCCAGACGCCTGATCCTGGACACGGCGGTCCTCATCACCTCCGAACGCAATGGCTTCGCCCTCGACCAACTGCTTGACGAGGCTGACGACGTAGCCATCGCGGCGATAACCGTCGCCGAACTTCTGGTCGGTGTCGAACTGGCCGACGCGGATCGCCGGCCGGCGAGGATGGCATTCATCGACGAGCTGCTCCAGGTGATGCCCGTCCAGGACTACACGCTCGGTGTAGCCCGCGCCCACGCGATGCTGCTCGCATGCACTCGCCGGCAAGGTAGGTCCCGTGGGGCCCACGATCTTGTTATCGCAGCCACCGCGAGAGCCACCGGCCGCACCGTTGTCACATCAGATGCCGCAGCTTGCTTCGGTGATCTCCCTGGTGTCAGTGCGCTGGTTGTGCCGGGCTGATTGCCTTGGCACTGGCATTTCTCGCACCGAGGACGATCCGACCTGGCCCAGCGGCGTGGGCTCGGGCCATCGAGAAACGAAGGTCGTGTGTTGAGGAGACCGACCACCTTTCGTGCTGTTGCCCACGTCGGTACCGCCGTGGAGACTGACCCGGTGCCGACGCCACCGGAACCGGATAAATCCGCCCCCGAGTGGGACTACGGACCTCCCGTTGGTGACCTACTCGACGTGGAGCCGTTGCCGCTTCCTGGTGACGGGCCACTGCCGAGTGAGGTACTCGCCGCGATGCGTGACGAGGAGCGCTGGCGACCTGACACCGGAACCGTGCCGGTCGCGGGCGTGGCACCCTGGCAACCGTGGAGGTCGTGTACCGAGAGGGCGGGGGTTGGCGGGGGTTGTGGCTGACCCTCGGCGCGTTGGTCGCCGGGTTCCTCGTTGACCTGGCCACCGGTGGTGGCACCACGCACCTGCTCGGCTGGCTGTTGGCCGCGTTGCTGGTCGGCGGGGTGGTCGCGGTCGGGTGCCTGGCCCAGGTCCGGATGTCCGGTGTGGCAGTCACCGCCCAGTTGCTGCGGGTGGGCCGGGAGATCCTGCCGTTGTCGCAACTCGACCCGGACGGGCTGCGGGACCAGGACCGGGCTGGCGGTGCCCCGGTCGGCGCCCGCAT
>DATCWR010000145.1:0-5997 GCA_036566245.1 Mycobacteriales bacterium
GGCGCGCTGGCGGTCTCGGTGCCGGTGCGGCGGTTCGAGCAGGTCCGGGAGCGGCTGGAGGACGCACTCCGCCGGTACGCGACAGATATCGGGACAGCCATGTCCGGGGCGATGGCACCGGCACAGAAGCGGATCCGTACCGAGTTACGTTTTCGCCTGCTATGCCGTGATTCCAGACCAGCGGAATCTTGCCACTTGTTCCCTCGCTGTGCGCGACCAACCATGAACGTTACGTCGTGGCAATCGGAAGGGCGTGACGCGAGACTCGCGGTGGCCCGCCACCAGCGGCCGCCGGCCGGTCCTACGACCTGCGGGCGGATGCCGGGGCGTCACCGCGACCGGGCAGCGCACCGGTCCTGCGGTTCCCGAACCACCTCGGACGCGGCAGGTGCCAGGTGCGATGCCCCGGGGAGCCACTGCCGGCGGGGGGGAACCTGGGATGGGTTGAGGCGGTGTGTCTGGCTGGTGCGCCGACATGACGTACCGGCGGCGAACGTCGGCGACCCGGTTCAACGGCATCCCCGGTCAGCACGGGCGAACCCGTACGGCCCACCACAGGTCACCGTGTCCCCGGGCCGGGGGACCGGGACCACCGGATCTGGAGGGGTGGTGACGCTCGATGGACCTGACTCTCACGACCCACACGGTGCTCCGACTGCGGGGAGAGGTCGACCTGTTCACGGCGCCTCGACTGCGTGCCGCGTTGGGGGACCTGGTCGAGTCCGGACGGTGTGATCTGATCGTTGACATGAGGGACGTGGAGTACTTCGGCACCGCCGGGATCGCGGCCCTGGCCGGTGCACTGGCCGTGGTCCGCCGGCGCGGTGGTTCGCTGAAGGTCGCCTGTCCACACCCGCACGTGCTCAAGTTGTTCCAACTGACCGACATGAACAAGGTGTTCCGGATCTATCCCACCGTGAACGAGGCGATCGCCGACAGCCTGGTCCCGGTACTGGGCTGACACCGTCCACACCTGCTGGGACCGACCTTTTCTCGCGAAAAGAGCGCACACCAACGGTGTTGGGTGGGACCTTTTCGCGCGAAAACGTGTCAGTCGGAGAGCCGGTCGAGTACGGCACGGGCCAGCGTGTCCGGGGCCTGCTCGGGAATCCAGTGGCTCACCCCGGCCAACTCCACCATCCGGTAGGGACCGGTCACGTGCCGGCCGCAGCGCTGCGCGGCCACCCGCCCGACCGCGATGTCCCCGTCGCTCCAGACATAGGTGGTGGGCACCGTCACCGGCCCGGTGGCCGGCGCGTGCGGGAGCGCCCGGTACCAGCACAGCGCGGCGGTGAGCACGCCCGGCCCGTCCATAGCCGACACGTAGCCGTCGACCACGGCCTGGTCGAGGTCGCCGAACATCGCCCGCAACCGGCGACCCTGCTCGGCGAGCAGCACCTGTTCGGCCTTCCCCTCGGTCTGGAACAGCCGGATGTAGGCGGACCGGGTCTGCTGGTCCACGTCGTTGAGCAGCGCCCAGCGGTAGGCGTCCGGGTGTGGCACCGACACGGCGGTGAGCGTGCGCACCCGGTCGGGGTGACCGGCGGCCAGCGCCCAGGCGACCATGGCGCCCCAGTCGTGGCCGACCACATCCACCGTGGCCAGGTCCAGCGCGTCGAGCAACCCCAGGACGTCACCGACCAACAGGTCCAGCCGGTAGGCATCGACCTCGGTGGGGCGGGCGCCGGGGGAGTACCCACGCTGGTCCGGGGCCACGGTGCGTAGCCCGGCCGCGGTCAGCGACCCGACCACAGTGTCCCAACAGCCCGCGTTCTGTGGGAACCCGTGCAGCAGTAGCACCGCCCGGCCGTCAGCCGGACCGCCCACCCGTACGTCGAACGTCAGGTCGCCCAACCCGATCCGCATGTGTCGAGCCTAGCCCGCTGTCGGTTTTTGTCACCGTATGACAGTTCTGTGGGTACCCGGTCAGGCGTCACCGGGATCGGACGTGGTGCCGCCACGTGCGGCGGTGAGCCGGTTCCGGACCCTTCCCCAGAGCGCCCGGACGAGCTGTCCGGCCAGGGTGAGGGGACGTGGGTTGTTGAAGATGATGAAGTCGTCGTATCTGTGCACACCCCGGCGGTGGGCAACGGACCGGGCGGCGTCCCGCACGGCCACCAGGCGGTCGGTGGTCATCTGGAGGGGCGGTTCGTGTGGTTGGAACGTCGCACCCAACGGGTGGTCGCGCCCGGGAGTACGGGTCATCTCGATATGACAGCCCATCACGTGGGTGACCGGCCGGGCGTCGGCGAAGGCGACCAGTCGGTCCAGACTGCCGGTGAACGCAGGCATGTCCTGCACGTGGAGCCGTCCCGGGTACACCGTGTCGCCGGTGACCAGGAAGCCGGACCACGGGTCGTACACCGCCAGCGAGGTCTCATGGTGGCCGGGGCACCCGGTCACCTCCAGCACCCGCCCGCCGAGGTCGAACCGCACCACCTGGTCCGGCCAGTCCTCGAATCCGAAGAACGCACGGACGGCGTCAAGGTCCCGCCCGACCACGGTCGTGGCCTCCCGGCCGGTGAACTGGGTGTCACCGGCGACGTGGTCGCCGTGCGCGTGGGTGTGCGCCACGACCAACTCGTAGGAGTCCCGTGGATGGTCGGTCAGCCAGTCGCCGAGTATGCGGTCCACCGTGGCCCGCAGCGGGAACAGGTCCGGGTCGGCGGTGGCGCCGGTGTCAAGCAGCAGGGCCCGCTCGTTGCCGCAGAAAAGGTAGAGAAACGGTGCCTCGAAGTGCACCGTCTTGCTCTGCCGCAGCACGAACGTGTGCGGGTCGTGGGCGTGCACCTGGATCCTCGGACCGGTGTCCCGCAGGACCGATGGCGACCCGTGGATCCATCGCACGTCCAGGTCCCCGACGACCGGTGCGCCACTGAGAAAATCGACATCTCCGACCAACGCCACGATGCACCCCTCCCCGCTGTCCGAGTGTGCTGTTCATGATTGCGGAAGGTCAGGCCGGGCGGTCTTCGACAGGAGGAAGTACCCGCGACCGGTGATCCGAGGAGGTCTGTCACCGGGTCGCCATCGACGACGGGTCTGACGGACCTGGTGCCAATGGAGGTCTTGGCTTATATAAGCATTGGCTGTATATTTGCCACGTGCATGCGTTCGACGTACTCGGCGATCCGGTTCGACGGCGGATCCTCGAGGTGCTCGCGGACGGAGAGATGACCTCGGGTGCGGTGTGTGCGGTCATCCAGGAGGAGTTCGGGATCTCCCAGCCGGCGGTGTCGCAGCACCTGAGGGTGCTGCGCGACAGTGGTTTCGCGACCGTGCGGCCCGAGGGGACCCGGCGCCTCTACGCGGTGAGCCCCACTCCGTTTCGCGAGGTGGACGCCTGGCTCGACCACTTCCGGCGTCTGTGGACTCCCCGTCTGGAGGCGTTGGCGACCGAACTTGCCCGGGGCAGGCGGGAACGTCGACTCCACGGCGAGCCCGACGACAGAACAGACCGCAAGGCGGACAACGGGGAGACGACATGATCGAGGTCACCGAACAGATCAGTGCCGTACAACGGCGGGTTGGCCGTCGGGTGCTGGAGGCCGGCGAGGCACGCACCATGACGATCAGCCAGACCTACCACACCGACATCGACGATCTGTGGGACGCGTGCACCAACCCCGACCGGATTCGTCGGTGGTTCCTGCCCGTCTCCGGCGACCTGCGGCTCGGCGGCCGGTACCAGGTCGAGGGCAACGCGAGCGGACAGATCGAGCGGTGCGACCCGCCGACGGGCTTCGCCGCCACCTGGGAGTACGGCGGAGAGGTCACCTGGATCGAGGTCCGGCTGTCCGCCCAACCGGACGGCGGCACGCGGTTCGAACTGGAACACACCGCGCACGTGGACGACGAACAGTGGGCCCGGTTCGGGCCTGGTGCGGTCGGCGTCGGCTGGGACTCGGGGCTGATGGGCCTGGCCATTCACCTGTCGTCCGGCCGGTCCATCGACCCGGCCGAGGGCGCGGCCTGGCTGGCCTCGGACGAGGGCAGGCGCTTCGTGGCGCTGTCCAGCCAGCGGTGGTGCGAGGCCAGCGTCGCGGCCGGTACGGATGAGGGCGCCGCCCGGGCTGCGGCCGACCGGACCACCGCGGCCTACACCGGCGCCGACCCCGAGTAGTCGCCGGAGGCCGGCAGACGATCGTTGTCTCGCGACGCCAGACCGTGCACACAGGGTTCCGTCGATGCCGTTCGGTACGGAGGTCGACGGAGGGATCGCGCCCGGTGTGGATAGATTGCGGGCATGGATGGTGGCGTACACAACGAGGTGGACCCGATGAGCCTGGAGCGGACGTACGTGGCTGACCACGCCGCCCAACTGCATTCCGACCTGGACGAGTGGCTGCGGATTCCGTCGATCAGTGCCGACCCGGACCGGGCCGAGGACGTGCGGCGCAGCGCACAGTGGCTGGCCGGCGCGTTCGAGCGCACCGGTTTCCCCACCGTGGAGGTCTGGTCGACCCCGGGTGCGCCGGCGGTGTTCGCCGAGTGGCCCAGCGCGGACGCCGACGCGCCGGTCGTGCTGGTCTACGGCCACCACGACGTGCAGCCGGTCGACCCGGAGGAACTGTGGGAGACGCCGCCGTTCGAGCCCACGGTACGCGGTGAGGAACTGTTCGCCCGGGGCGCCTCCGACGACAAGGGGCAGGTGCTGTTCCACCTGCTGGGGCTGCGCGCGCACCTGCTGGCCACCGGGCGGGACACCCCCGCGGTCACCCTGAAGTTCCTGGTGGAGGGTGAGGAGGAGTCGGGTTCGCCGAACTTCGCCGCGCTGCTGGCCGAGAAGGCCGACCGGGTGCGCTGCGACGTCGTGGTGGTCACCGACACCGGCGTGTTCGCCCGGGACACCCCCAGCATCGTCACCGGGATGCGTGGGCTCACCGACTGCGAGATCCGGCTGCACGGACCCGACGTGGACCTGCACTCCGGATCGTTCGGCGGTGCGGTACCCAACCCGCTGACCGCGATGTGTCGGCTGTTGGCCGCGCTGCACGACGACGAGGGCCGGGTCCAACTACCCGGCTTCTACGACCGGGTGCGTCCACTCACCGACGCCGAACGTGAGTCGTTCGCCGCGCTGCCCTTCGACGAGAAGCAGTGGATGGCCCAGACCGCGCGGTCACGCGGCCTGGCCGGCGAGACCGGGTTCTCCACCCTGGAACGCCTGTGGGCTCGCCCCACCGCCGAGGTCAACGGCATGTGGGGTGGCTACACCGGTCCGGGTGGCAAGACCATCGTGCCGACCGACGCCTTCGCCAAACTGTCCTTCCGGCTGGTGGCCGACCAGGACCCCGCACAGGTGCAGCAGTCCCTTCGCGACTTCGTGACCGCACACCTGCCCGAGGGCCTCGACGCCCAGGTCACCTTCGCGGGACCAGGTGTCCGGCCCTCGCTGACGGCGGTCGACCACCCCGCCGTGGCCGCCGCGGTCCGCGCCATGGGTCGGGCCTTCGAGACCGAGGTGTTGTTCACCCGCGAGGGTGGGAGTGGACCCGAGGCCGACCTGGCCGAGGCGCTGGACGCACCGCTGGTGTTCCTCGGGGTGGCGCTGCCCGACGACCACATCCACTCTCCGAACGAGCGGGTGGTGTTGCCGATGCTGCTCAAGGGCGCCGAGGCTGCGGCGTACCTGTGGACCGAGTTGGCCCAGGCGCGAACCTGACCGTCCGGGCCCAGCCGTCCGCGCGGCGGAACGCCTGGTTCGTCAAGGTACTGACTGGTTCTGCTGAACGGCGACCCGGTCGGTGTCGTTGAATGGGATGAGGCCGGCGGGAGAGGTGACGTGGACCAGCAGAGCGGGTGGTACCCCGATCCGGACGGAACACAGGACCGGCTGCGGTGGTGGGACGGTGACCGCTGGACCGACCTGACCACCTCGGGCCCCACCCCGGCGGGTGGCCCGGACCGGTCGGGGGCCGGGCCCGAACTCCGGTTCGGGCCCGAGGAGGAGATGCTGGTCGGTCCCGGGGGCGTGCCCCTGGGCGAGCGGGTCCG
>DATCWR010000164.1:0-3253 GCA_036566245.1 Mycobacteriales bacterium
CTCGCCGGCCTCGTCGGGCTCGCCGGCCTCGTCGGGCTCGTCGGGCTCGATCCGCAGCCCCTCGGGTAGTTCGGTGTCGACCAGTAGTAGGTCGAAGTGCTCGCGCAGTTCGGTCAACCGTTCCGCGCGGATCGACACCCACGGCTGGGCCGGGCCGCAGCCGGAGACCAGCCGTTCCAACGACGTGTAGGCGAGCATGGCGGTCCGGCCGTCCGCCAACTGTCGGAACTCCAACGACACCGTGCCGTCGCCGGCCGACACCCGCCTGGACGGCACGAACACGGTCGGCGGGAACTCCGACTCGTCGCCGTGCTGGTCCATCGCAACTTCCCCAAACGCAAGATCCACGTGGTGTCTTCCACACCACGCCTCCACGGTAGGCCGCCTGTCCCAAACGACACAACACACGACCAAACAAATTGATCTTGCCGATCCGGTTCGTCAACAACCGGCCGACAAACAGGCCCTTGACCGGGTGGGTGTACTGGTCGGGTGTGCCCGCCGGGGTCGCTGGCGGGCCGGGAGTGAGACCGAGGAGTCGAAGCGTGCTGCACCACATCGTGTTGCTCAGGTGGACCGACGAGGCGACCGAGCAGGACCAGGAGCGGGCCCGCACGGCCCTGACCGCGTTGCCGGGCCAGATCGACGCCATCGAGTCGTACGTCGTGGGCGTCGACGCCGGACTGGACCCGACCAACTGTGACCTGTCCATCGCGGCCACGTTCGCCGACGAGGCGGCCTGGCGGGAGTACCAGGAACACCCGGTCCACCAGGCCACGATCCGCGAGGTACTCGTCCCGATCGTGGCCGAGCGCCGGGCCATCCAGTACACGACCTGACCGCCCGGGACCGCACGACCAGGTCCGGCGGCCTGACCCCTTGGCAGGAGCGTGCCGATCCGGGATGCTGTCAACGGAACAGCATTCCGCTTGGCGAAACAAACGCCGAAGGAGTCGAGACGTGACAGCGGTCCAGATCGACGGGAACGAGCGGGACGGGCGCGGCGTGCCAACCAAGCCGCTCGACCAGGTCCAACGTGAGGTGCTCGACTTCCTGCGAACCGAGGCCGGGTTCGCCCAGGTCGTCACGATCAACCGGGCCGGTTTTCCGGTCGGTCGCACCATGGGCGCGCCGGTCAACGACGACTGGTCGGTCGACCTGATCCAGCGTCGGGTGCACCGGCGGCTCGACCAGTTGGCGGTCAACCCGCGACTGGAGATCATCTGGACCGGCCCGCCCGCGCCCGACTCGGTCAACGACCGTCCGCACGTCTACGACTTCGGTCTGCTGGTACCCCGGGTGGTGTTCCTGCGTGGCATCGCCGAGTTCCGCGACGACGCCTGGACGGTGCGGCGGTACCAGCGGCAGACCCGGATCCACCTGGACCAGGGCCAGACCGCCGCCCCCACCCGCACCGCCGAGGAGGTGGCCCGCGACCTGGTCGGCGTGCACGTCCGGCCGGTCCAGGTGCGGGCCGAGGGCTTCGGCGCCGGTGCCCAGTCCTACACCTGGTCGGTGGAGTCATGATCAAGACGCTCATCGGCTACGACATCGAGGACGGCGTCACTCCCGAGGAGTACGAACGCTGGCTGTTCGACGTGCACGTCCCCGACATCCTGGCCAACCCGTACGTGGACAAGCTCGTGTTCAACAAGGTGGTGCGGCCAGTGGCGCGTACCTCCAGCGGCAGCGCCGCCGGTGAACAGGGCATGAGCTTCTACCGCATCGCCGAGATGCACTTCGTCGACGAGGCGGCCTACCAGCGCTACCAGGACTGGTTCGACGCGCACCCCATCCCGGCCGAACGCGGACCGGCCGGGCGCACCGCGTTCCGGTTCTACCTGCTGGCCACCACGGTGGAGGTGGGCCGCGATGACTGAACCCTCCGCCGACGCGCTGACCCTGGCCGGACTGGTTCGGGCTCGAGAGGTCGCCCCGACCGACCTGGTGAAGCAGGCCGTCGAGCGGATCGAGGCGGCCAACCCAACCCTCAACGCGGTCATCCACCGTCGGTTCGACGCCGCCCTGGCCGAGGCGGAAGGGATCGGGGCATCCGGGGCGGGGCCGTTGGCCGGGGTGCCGATGCTGGTCAAGGACGCCGTCTGCCACACCGCCGGTGACCCGTTCCACGCCGGCATGCGACTGCTCCGCGACCGTGGCTGGACCGAGTCGGAGGACAGTTACCTGGCCGCCCGGTTCCGCGCCGCGGGGTTGGTCATCGTGGGGAAGACGAACACCCCTGAACTGGCCACCGCCTACACCACCGAACCGGTCGCCTACGGCCCGACCCGCAACCCCTACGACCTGACCCGGTCGGCCGGCGGGTCCAGCGGTGGGTCGGCCGCGGCGGTGGCCGCCGGCATGGTGGCCGTCGCGCACGGGAACGACATGGGCGGATCGATCCGGGTGCCGGCCAGCATGTGTGGGCTGGTCGGGCTCAAACCGACCCGGGCCCGCACCTCGCTCGGCCCGGCGCTGGGGGAGTACTGGGCGATGCTCACCCACGAGGGCGTGCTGACCCGCACCGTCGCCGACACCGCCGCCGTGTTGGACGCGGTCGCCGGCCCGATGCCCGGCGACCCGTACTGGGCGCCACCGCCGGAACGCCCGTACGCCACCGAGGTCACCACCCCGCCGGGTCGACTGCGGATCGGGCTGCTCACCGCCGTGCCCGGGGGCCGGCGGGACACCCACCCCGAGTGCGTGGCCGCGGTGGAACGCACCGGCGCACTGTTGGAATCCCTCGGCCACCAGGTGGAACTGTCCGCACCGGACGCCCTGGCCGACACCAGCGCGGACGCATCGTTCGGCCTGGTGTTCGCCGTGTCGGTGGCCCGCGACCTGGACCGCTGGTCGGCCCGGCTGGGCCAGCCGATCGGCCCGGACGACGTGGAACCGCGCAACTGGATGCTCGCCGAACTGGGCCGGCCGGTGTCGGCGCCGGCCTACGTCGAGGCGGTGGAACGGTTGCAGGGCTGGGCCCGGCGCATCGCCAACTGGTGGACCGACCACGACGTGCTGGTCACCCCGACCGTGCCCGAACCGCCACCGCTGCTGGGTCGGCTGCCCTACCGGCCGACCGCCGAACAGGTCGGTGACCTGGGGCAGTTCGCCGCGCCGTACAACGTGACCGGCCAGCCGGCCATCTCGCTGCCCCTGCACCACACCGCGGAAGGACTACCGGTCGGGGTGCAGTTGGTCGCCGGCTACGGCCGCGAGGACGTGCTGTTCCGGTTGTCCGCCCAACTCGAAC
>DATCWR010000172.1:0-4883 GCA_036566245.1 Mycobacteriales bacterium
CCACCGCGCCGGCGGCGACCGCGCCGGCCGTGTACCGGGCGCCGTGTGTGTGTGCACCGGGTAGTGCCACATACAGGTCGCCGGGTAGCACCGACCCGGAGGCGTGGGTGACCCCGGTGACCGAGACCGGGCCTGGGCAGGGGACGGGCGCGCAGAGCAGCGCCGCGAGGTCCGCCAGCGGGTGCGGGCGTGGCCGGGCGGGCCGCATGGGGGGTGCGGACACGGCAGGCAAGGCTACCCGGGATCAGTCGGCGATCAGTCGGAACGTGGTCTGCGGGGCGCCGGAAGGCGGGACGCCACGCTGTTTGAGAGCGTAGGTCATCACCCGTCTGAACAGCGGGGCGGCCGCCTGACCGCCGTGTTGCCCACCGCTGGCGTCGTTGATCATGACCGCGATCACGATCTGTGGGTTGTCCGCCGGAGCCATTCCGGCGAAGGTCGCCCAGTAGTGGTCGGTGTAACGCCCGGTCTGTGGGTCTGGTTGCTGCGCGGTACCCGTCTTGCCGGCAACCAGGTATCCGTCGATGGCGGCGCTGGGCGCGGTGCCGCCCGGTTGGGTCACCGCCTGCATCATGTAACGAACCGTCTGGGCCGTCCCCGGGCTCACCACCCGGACGCCGCGCGGGGCGGCCGACGGGTGCGCCCGGCCGTCCGGGTCGACGACCGACTGCACGATCCGCGGGGGCACCCGCACCCCGTCGTTGGCCACGGTCTGGTACATCGACGCGAGTTGCAGGATGGTCATGGACACTCCCTGCCCGATTGGCAGGTTTCCGAACGTGCTTCCGGACCACTGGTTGATCGGCGGCAGGATGCCCGGGCTCTCCCCCGGGAGTTCGACTCCGGTCCGGGTGCCCAGGCCAAAGCCGCGTAGGTAGTCGTAGAACCGTTGCTGACCCAGTTGTTGGGCGATCATCAGGGTGCCCACGTTGCTGGACTTGGCCAGCACCCCGGTCGCCGTGTAGGGAACCACGTCGTGGGACCAGGCGTCGTGGATGATCCGGTCGGACACCCGGATCGAACCCGGCACCTCGAGCACCGTGTCCGGGTCGATCAGCCCCTGCTCCACCGCGCCGGCGAAGGTGACGATCTTGTTCGCCGAACCCGGCTCGAACACGCTGGACACCGCCGGGTCGGTCAACAGGCGCTGGTCGTCGTCTCCGCTGTGCGACACCGCCATGGCCAGTACCTGGGCGGTCTGGCGGTCCAGCACGGCGATCGAACCGCCCTTGGCGCCGACCGACCGCACGGCCTCGTCCAGGGCCTGCTGGGCGACGTACTGGAGATCTTCGGACACTGTCAGGCGTACCGAGGAACCCGGTACCGCCTCCACCCGGTGATGGACGCCGTTGGGAATGACCTGCCCGTTCTCGCCGGCCTCCGCGACCAGCGTTCCGGTACGCCCGGCCAGCAGCCGGTCGTATCTGGCCTCCACTCCGCTGGCGCCGTGCCCGTCCCGTTTGGTGAAGCCGACCAGGGCACTGCCCACGTCCCCGGCCGGATAGATCCGCTGTTGTTGCTCCTGTGTGCTGATCCCGGGCAGTTCCAGGTCCATGATGCGTTTGGCGCGGGCCGGTTCCACATCCCGGGACAACTCAACGTACCTGCCGGATCTGACGAGTTTCGGGTAGATCTGTTCGGCCGACATGTGCAGTTCCGGGGCGAGTGCGTCGGCGACCTCGTGGGGCTTCCTGATCAGGCTGGGGTCGGCGAAGACCAACCGGGCGTCCACGCTGTAGGCCAGCACGTTGCCGTCCCGGTCCAGGATCTGCCCCCGCTGCGCCGGCAGGTCGTACTCGTGGATCCGGTCAGACACCGCTGCCGCGGCGTACCGGCCACTGTCGACACCCTGCAACTGGACCAGTCGGCCGCCGAGGATGAGGAGCAGCACGCAGAACGTGACCAGGCCGACGGTGAGTCGGCGGCCAGGGTTACCCAGACGCAGAATCCGCACCGGGCGTCCGGGTCGCCGCCTGACCGACGCGGCGGGCCGGGTCTGCCTGGCTGGAACTCCCCGACCGGTCGGCCGGCCGGTGCGGTTACCCGGGCTGGTCCGACCGGTGCGACCGGTCCGGGTGGTCGAGGCGGGCCGGCCAGACCGCCGCCCGGGCTGACCCACGCCGGTACGCGGCGAGGCTGTCCCGCCCCTCCGGAAAGTCTCCCGCTGCGGAGTCGACCGGGTCCCGCCATGTCCGGACCTCGCCGGGCTGACCGACTGCCGGTTCGGCGCTGAGGACCGGCCGCTGCCACGGTTGGCCGCCGGTTTCGGTGTGGCCGCACGGGTTGGTCGGTTGGGTGTCGACCGGCGTGCTCCGGTACCGCCCTGGCTGTCCGCACCCGATACCGGCGCCCCGGACCGCTTCCCTCCGGTCCGACCGGCCCCCTGCGTGGGGGAGCCTGACCCACTCGAACCGGATCCGGCCCGACGTACCGGCCGCAACGGGACCACCCGTCCGTCCTCGGTCGCCGGACGAGGACGGCGACCCGAGTTGGTCACCGGCCGCCCTCTGGCGCACCGGCCGGGTCGGTGTCTGACGAGGACGATCCGGCCGGGTCCGCCGTACCGGTCGGCGCCGGCTGTGCGGGCTGGGGGTGGCCGACGATCTTGGACGTGCCATCTGGCAACAGGACCAGGAACGCCGGGTCGCCGCTGGGCACCATGCCCAGTCCGCGAGCCTTCTCCGCCAGCGCACCCGGAGCCTCCATGGCACCGACCGCGCGCTGGAGTTGCTGCTCGCGAAGTTCCAGCGTGGCCGTGTCTCCGCGCAACTGCCGCTGGTGGTCGGCATTGGCCACCGCCGCCGCGTTGAGTAGCAGCAGAGCCACCAGTCCGGCGCCGAGCAGCGTCAGCACGAGCAGAACGAACGGTGTGCGCGGGGCGCCGACCGGACGGGACTGCACCACCCGGAGTGGACGCCGAACCGGCCGAACCGGCTGGCCTGGGCGAACAGGGCGGACCGGTCGGACCGGGCGATGCGTTACGGGCACGGCGGACCGGGCAACCGCCAGGTTCCCCCGATGTGGTGGTACGCCAACCCGGACCGGCGCGCTCATCCGCGCTCCCCCCTCACCGGACGGCCGTCGACCGCACCGCACCGAAGCCTGTTCACGCCGCCTCCAGTCGCTCGGCCGCGCGCAACCGCGCCGACGCGGCCCGGGGGTTGGTCGCCACCTCCTCGACCGAGGGCGTCTCCCCGCGGGTCAACAGCCGCAGTGTGGGGCCGGTACCGGGCAGTTCCACCGGCATGTCCGGCGGGGTACTGCCGTGCGACCGCTCGGCGAGGGTCCGCTTGACGATGCGGTCCTCCAGCGAGTGATAACTGAGCACCACGATCCTTCCGCCCACGTCCAGCGCGTCCACCGCAGCCGGCAGTGCCGCGCGCAGCGCGTCCATCTCGCCGTTCACCTCTATGCGCAGCGCCTGGAACGTGCGCTTGGCCGGATGCCCGCCCACCCGCCGGGTCGCTGCCGGTACGGCCTCACGCACCAGTTCGGCCAGGCGGGTGCTGGAGGTCAGTGGAGACCGGGAGCGCTCCCGCACGATCGCCCGGGCGATCCTGGCGGCGAACCGCTCCTCGCCGTAGTCACGCAGCACCCTGATGAGGTCCGCGGCCGGGTACCTGTTGACGACCTCGGCCGCGGTCGGACCGCGCGACGGGTCCATGCGCATGTCCAGGGGTGCCTCGCGGGAGTAGGCGAAGCCTCGGTCCACCTCGTCGAGTTGCATGGAGGAGACACCCAGGTCGAACAGCACACCCTGCACCCGCGGCAGACCCAGCCGCCCGAGTACCGCGGGAAGCTCGTCGTAGACCGCGTGCACCAGATGCAACCGGTCACCGTAACCGGACAACCTCACCCGACTGCGGGCCAACGCGTTCGGATCCCGGTCGAGTCCGACCAGGGTGAGCCGGGGGTGCCCGGCCAGCAGCGCCTCGGCATGTCCACCCAGGCCGAGCGTGGCGTCGACCACGACGGCACCAGGCCCGGACAGCGCTGGTTCGAGCAGCGCCAGCACCCGCCCGAGCATCACCGGCACGTGCGTGGAGTTGGTCATCGGACCGACCGGCCAGACCTGACCGGACCCGGCAGAACGCATGCTGTCCGGATCGGACAGACCCGTGCCACCGCCATGACCAACTCCCGCATCGTGACCCCCATGCCCACCCAGGTGACCAGCAGCCGGTGACGAGGCACCCGGCGACCCTTCGCCGTCACCCCGCGCGGTCCACCGACCCGGCCATATCGCCAGGTCCCCGCCCGCTCGACCACCTGGCGCCGGGGAAGTTGCGTCAGGGGGTCCCGAGCGGGGGGAGACCTCGCCATATGGACGGTGCCGTCAGCGTGGCGGATCCCGAACCGGTCACATCACTCCGGGCAGCACCTCCTCCTCCAGATCGGCGAAGGCTTCCTCCCGGTCGGTGAGATAGGTCTGCCACGCTGTGCTGTCCCAGATCTCCACCCTGGTGTTGGCCCCGATCACCACGCAGTCCCGGCTGAGGCCCGCATACTTCCGGAGAGCCGGTGGAATGGTGATTCGGCCCTGCCGGTCGGGGATCTCGTGCGACGCGCTGGCAAAGAAGACCCTGCTGTAGTCGCGAACGGCACGCTGTGTGACCGGTGCCTGCGCAAGCGCCTCCGTGACCCTGCGGAACTCGTGAACCGGGAACACGAAGAGACAGCGCTCCTGCCCCTTGGTGATCACGAGTCCCTCCGCCAACTCGTCCCGGAACTTGGCCGGCAGGAACAACCGGCCCTTGTCGTCGAGCCTGGGTTCATGGGTGCCGAGAAACACACGGCCCCACCTCCCCCGCTCGACGGAGCGCCAAGGCGCTCCACTGCGCGCCACGATACCCCACTTCCCACCACACGCAACGGTGCTCGGC
>DATCWR010000182.1:0-3536 GCA_036566245.1 Mycobacteriales bacterium
TGGCCCGGGGTCGTGGCGCGGCCGCGGGTGGGTCGGCACCTGCCTGGCGGGAGGTGGGCAGGTTCTTCACCGTGGGGTTCCCGGTTGCCGTCTACCGGTCGTGGCGGTGGTGGTGCGGGGTGGGCACGGCGTTCTCGATCGTGTCGTTCGGTCTGATGTTCCACGTCGCCCGCAACCCGGTCGTCCAGTCCCGGCTGGGTACCTCGGTCGATGTCCAACAACTGGTGGAACACGACTTCGCCTCGTACTACTCGGAGCATCCGGCCCGGTCCTTCGCCGCCCAGGTGTGGACCAACAACGCGTTGGTGGCGGCCGGCGCGCTGGTCCTGGGTGCCACCCTGCTGGGTACCGTGTACCTGTTGTTGCTCAACGCGGCCAACACCGGCATCGTCGGCGGACTGATGATCGGAACCGGACACGCCGGAGAGTTCTTCGGGTTGATCTGCCCGCACGGTGTACTGGAGTTGACCGCGGTGTTCGTGGCCGCCGGCGCCGGCCTTCGACTGGGGTGGACCCTGGTGGATCCCGGGCCGCTGCCGCGCGGGCAGGCCCTGGCCAGGGCCGGCCGGGTCACCGTCAACGTGGCCATGGGCCTGGTGCTGGTACTTGCGGTGAGCGGGGTCATCGAGGCGTTCGTGACACCGTCCCCACTGCCGACCTGGGCCCGGGTGGGTATCGGCCTGGTCGCCGAGGCGGTCTTCCTGGGTTACGTCTACTGGTTCGGCCGACGGGCCGTGCGGGCCGGCCAGACCGGTGACCTGGATCTGGGGCAGCGCGGGGACGTCGCCCCCGTCGCCTGACCGGTCGGAGCGTCCTCGTGTGGCATCCACCGGCCACAGAGGGGTTTCCCTACAGACGGCCGGTGGCCTTCAGGTCGAGATAGGCGTCGGCCACCCGGGAGGCGAACCGGTCGGCTGCCTCGTCGACCACGATCACACCGTGGCGGCGCAGGCTGGCGGTGATCCGCCGACGGTCGGCCAGGGTGCGTTCGGCCGAGGCCGCCTCGTACACCGCGGTCGCGGTACCCCGCCGGGCAGCCAGTTCGTCCACCCGCGGATCGCCGACCGAGGCCAACAGCACGGTGTGCCGGCGGGTCAACCGGTCCACCACCGGCAACAGACCCTGTTCGATCGCCGCCGCGTCCAGCGCGGTGAACAACACCACCAGGCAGCGCCGACGCTGCCTACGCAGCACCTCCGACACGACCAGGTCGGCGTCGGACTCCACCAACGCCGGTTCCAGCGGCGCCATGGCCTGCACCAGCCGGGGCAACACCTCGCGCTGGGCGGCACCCTCCACCGAGGCGCGCAGCACACTGTCCACGGCGACCAGGTCGACCCGGTCACCAGCCCTGGCGGCCACCGCGGCGAGCAGCAGGCATGCGTCCAGCGACGCGTCCAGGCGGGGGATGTCGCCCACCCGCGCGGCCGAGGTGCGGCCGGTGTCCAACACGCACACCAGTCTGCGGTCGCGTTCCGGGCGCCAGGTGCGGACCACCACCGCGTCCCGGCGGGCGGTGGCCCGCCAGTCGATGGACCGCACGTCGTCGCCGTCGACGTAGTCGCGCAGCGAGTCGAACTCGGTGCCCTGACCGCGCCGGTTCAACGCGACCGCACCGTCCAACTGTCGCAGTCGGGCCAGTTTCTCCGGCAGGAACCGGCGGGAGCCGAACGGGGGGAGCACCCGTACCAACCACCCGACGGAATGCCGGCGTTGGCGTGCGGCCAACCCCAGTGGGCCGACCGACCGGACCGTCACCTGCGCCGGAGTGCGGTCACCTCGACGGGTCGGGGTGAGGGTCAGGTCGAACCGACGGCGTTCACCCGGTGGCAGGTCGACCGCGTGCACCCTCGGCCGGGCCCCGGCCGAGGGCACCCAGGCGTCCCGTAGCCACCCGCGCACCGGTCGGACTCCGGTGTTGGTCACGACCAGGGTGACCACCACCGTGTCGCCCAGCCGGGCCGCGGTGGCACCGGACCGGCTCATCCGGAGGTCACCGACCCGGCCGGCCCTGGCCAGGTCCCAGCCGACACCCAGCAGCAGGACCACCCACAGCGTGGCCAGCGGTGGCCACCCGAACGGGGCGAGCACCGCGCCGGCCACCGCCAGCAGCGCGGCCCGTCCGGTCAGAGTCATCGCGGCGCGGGCACCGAGGCCAGCACACTGTCGAGTACCGCGTCGGCGGTGACCCCTTCCAGTTCGGCCTCCGGCCGCAACATGATCCGGTGCCGCAGTGTCGGCCGGGTCAGCGCCTTGATGTCGTCGGGGGTGGTGTAGTCCCGGCCGGACAGCCAGGCCCACGCCTTGGCGGCGGCCAGCAGGGCGGTGGCACCGCGCGGTGAGGCGCCCAGTGACAGCGACGGGGACTGCCGGGTTGCACGGCACACGTCGACCACGTAGGCGAGCACCTCGGGCGCGGCCCGCACCGTCCGGGCCGCGTTCCGGGCCGTGGCCAGTTCGCCCGGACCGGCCACCGGGGTGACCCCGGCGGCGGCCAGGTCACGCGGGTCGAACCCGGCGTGGTGGGCCTGCAACACCCGGAACTCCTCCTCCCGGGTCGGTAGCGACACGGTCAACTTGAACAGGAAGCGGTCGAGTTGCGCCTCGGGCAGCGGGTAGGTGCCCTCGTGTTCGATCGGGTTCTGGGTGGCGACGACCACGAACGGCTCGGGTAGTGGCCGGGGTTCTCCCTCGACGCTGACCTGGCGTTCCTCCATCGCCTCCAGCAGAGATGCCTGCGTCTTGGGCGGGGTGCGGTTGATCTCGTCGGCGAGTAGCAGGTTGGTGAACACCGGGCCCGGTCGGAAGGAGAACCGCGCCGTGCGGGCGTCGTAGACCAGCGAGCCGGTGACGTCGCCGGGCATCAGGTCCGGGGTGAACTGGACGCGCCTGGTGTCAAGCCGCAGGCAGGCGGCGAGCGCCCGCACCAGCAGGGTCTTGGCCACTCCGGGTACGCCCTCGAGCAGCACGTGCCCCTGGCACAGCAGCGCGATGACCAGTCCGGTGACCACGGCGTCCTGGCCAACCACGGCCTTGGCCACCTCGCCGCGCACGGCGGCCAGTGCGGCCCGGGCCGCACCGGCGTCGCCCCTGAGGTTCGTGCTGCCCACACCGTCCGCGGTGTCGGCGAGGGCGCGGGCACCTGCGGTGTCCACCGTGCCGACACCGGCCTGGTCGGCTGGCGGGGTGGCACCGGTGCCCGGAGGCGAACCTGACCACGGTCCCTGGTGCTGCCCCATCGTCGACTCGGGATTCACAGGTGGCCTTCTTCCACGTCGGAGTGTGCGGTGTCGGGTACCGACCGGATCGGATCCGCCGGCGGCGCGTCCGCGGTGACCGTGGGTGGTGCCGGGTCCAGGGTGAGCCGCACCAGGGCGTCCAACCGGTCGGCCAGTCCGACCAGGCCGGCCTCGTCGGGTGGAGGTGGGCCGAACAACAGTTCACCGGCGTCGTACCCGGCCGGGCCGGTGCGGGCCGCCACCGCGGCGACCACCGCGGCGGCTGACGGCTCGGAGCCCAGCCGCAGTCGTGGTACC
>DATCWR010000206.1:0-11783 GCA_036566245.1 Mycobacteriales bacterium
GAACTGGCACGGTCGGCCCCTGCCTCGGCCGGTTCCGGCGGCTCCGGCGGGTGCGGAGGTTGTGCCTGCGGATCCGGCGGATGCTGCGGCGGCGGTCCGGCATCCTGACCGGGCGGTCTGACCTGACCGACGGCGGGCTCCGCGATCAGACGCCCTGGCGGAGCAGGCCGTAGCGGACCGCGTCCTCCAACGCGATCCAGGACGCCTCCACCACGTTCGGGTGCACCCCCACCGTGGTCCAGGCCGCACCACCGTCACTGGTGCCGACCAGTACCCGGGTGGTGGCGTCGGTGCCGTGCCGGCCCTCCAGGATGCGCACCTTGTAGTCGGTCAGGGCCAGCCCGGCCAGTTCCGGATACAGCCCCTGCAACGCCTTGCGCAGCGCCCGGTCCAGCGCGTTGACCGGCCCGTTGCCCTCGGCGGTGGCGATCATCCGCTCCCCCTTCGCGGTGACCTTGACGGTGGCCTCGCTGACCACCTCACCGCGGGCCCGGCGTTCCACGGTTACCCGGTAGGACTCCAGCTCGAACGGCCGGCCGAAGTAGTGCCGCGCGTCACCGTCAAGTTCCTCCCGCAGCATCAGTTCGAACGACGCGTCGGCCGCCTCGAACGACCAGCCGTCGGCCTCCAGTGCCTTGACCCGGTCGACCACCCGGCCCACCACGTCGGCCCGGCCGGTCAGGTCCACCCCCAGTTCCCGACCCTTGAGCTCCACGCTGGCCCGCCCGGCCATCTCGGTGACCAGGATGCGCATGCCGTTGCCCACCCGGGCCGGGTCGAGGTGGTTGTACAACTCCGGCGACACCTTGATCGCGCTGGCGTGCAGGCCGGCCTTGTGCGCGAACGCCGAGGAGCCGACGTAGGCCTGATGGGTGTTCGGGGCGATGTTGGCGATCTCGGCCAGGGCGTGGGAGATCCGCACCATCTCCGGCAGGCTGTCCGGCGGCAGCACGTCACGATCCAGCTTGGTGACCAGCCCGCCGACGACCGCGAACAGGTCGGCGTTGCCGGCGCGTTCGCCGTAGCCGTTGGCGGTGCACTGCACGTGGGTGACACCAGCCTCCACCGCCGCCAGGGTGTTGGCGACCGCGCACGCGGTGTCGTCCTGGCAGTGGATACCCAGTCGGAACCCGGTGCGTTCGCGCACCTCGGCCACGACCCGGGCCAGGCCCATCGGCAACATGCCACCGTTGGTGTCGCACAGCACCCCGACGTCGGCGCCGCCGTCGAAGGCGGCCTGCAACACCCGCACCCCGTAGTCACGGTCGTGCCGGTAGCCGTCGAAGAAGTGCTCACAGTCCAGGAACACCCGCCGGCCCTCGGCGGTCAGCAGGCCGACCGTGTCGCGCACCATCGCCAGGTTCTCCTCCAGCGTGGTGCGTAGCGCCTCGGTGACATGCCGCACGTCGGACTTGGCCACCAGGGTCACCACCGGTGCGCCGGAGTCGAGCAGCGCCCGGACCTGTGGGTCGGCCTCGGCCCGGGTACCGGCCCGCCGGGTGGAACCGAACGCGACCAGTTGGGCGTGCCGGAGCTTGAGTTCGTCACGGGCCAGGGCGAAGAACTCGGTGTCCTTGGGTAGCGCGCCGGGCCACCCGCCCTCGATGAACCCGACCCCCAGTTCGTCGAGCAGCCGCGCCACGGCGATCTTGTCCGCGACCGAGTAGGAGATGCCCTCGCGTTGGGCTCCGTCACGCAGGGTGGTGTCGTAGACGTGGAACGAGTCGTCGAGCACGGTAGGTCCTTTCCGGCCGGGATGGCCGGCGCATGGTTCAGGGCGGTGGGCAGAAAACGAAAAGACCCCCCGCGTTCGCGGGAGGTCTGCGCGCTGGCGTGAGGTCGCGAGCGCGCTAGGTGCCAATAATCAGGCCGGTGAGCATGTTCGCAGTGTGCCACCCGCACACGCCCATGGACAACCCCTCCCACATGTTGGGATCCGCCGCTCGGCGGTTCACCGTCTCACGGTCGGCCGCGTAGCGGACGATCGCACCTGAGTCCGGGAAACCACTGGAACGTGCCTTAGCGCCATGGTTGATGCAATTCGGCCGATTCCCCAGTAAAAATGGCAACTAACCACGGTGCGCGTACTGTGTGGCGTTCCTGTCTGACGTGTGTGAGCGAACGAGCCTACGCGGGCAGGTCGATCACTCGGCGCTCCGAGGTCTCGACGTTGGTATCCAGGATCAGGCGCCGGCCCACGGGTCACCTCCTTCGGTGGTGAGCAGAGCCAGCGCGGCGGCGATGTCCTCGGTGAAGTGGTCGTCGGGCGGTTCAATGTCTGCCAGCGCAGCGCGCAGGTCCGCGCCGGTGCTGCGGCGCGGAACTCCTGTCTCGGCAGCGGGGCGGCCTCCGCGGGTGATGGTCTCGCCTCGTTCCGTCTCCGTCATGGTCCCTGTCACGGTGTGTCTGAAAATCAGATTCAACGGCGATGCTGGCTGACGGACGTCGGCACGTACGCGCTCGTGCCGGATCAGTTACCCGAACATGTCGCGGCACTCGGCCAGGCCCTCGATGGTCACCTCCACGGTGCGGTGGGCCTGCCAGCCCCCCCGGTCCAGCCGCAGCCGCCGCAACGTCACCGCACGGTCGCGCACCACCATCCGTTGGATTCCGTCGAGTTGATAGCCGAGCCTGCGGGACACCCCGAACGAGGCCGGGTTGTCGGTGAAGGCGTCCGACGTGGCGTACTCGGCGCCCAGCCCGGCGAAGGCCAGGTGCAGCACGGCGGCCCGCATCTCGGTGCCGATCCCACGCCGGTGGAACCGTCGGCCCAGCCACGACCCGGTCGCGACCTCACGCAGCACGGCGAAGTCCTTCGCGGCAACTTTCTGGGTGCCCACCACGACCCGGGCGTCCGGCGGCCCGGACAGCACGGCCAAACCCAACCGCCACCGGTCCGGCCGCCACCCGGCCCGGCTCCCCCACTGCCACTGGATGGTGGCCCGGGCCCGCTCGGCCGGTTCCGCGTCGGTCCACGGAACCTGGAACGGCATCACCGCCGGGTCGTGCACACCCTCGGCGGCCAGGTCGGCGAGTGCCTCCAGATCCTCGGGCGTGGGAACCCGAAGCTCCAGGTTCGGCGTACGCAACCGGAGCCCGAACAACGGCCAGTGTGCAGACATGGACCCAGTGTCATCGACACTGCCTTCCGGATCACCCGAATATCTGGCTGCCTACGAGCGTTCCTCGTCCCGCATGGCCAGCAGCATCTCCGAGACTCTGTTGTCTCCGGTGGAGTGGGTCGGCATCGGAACGGGGCCGAAGACAGTGGGTGGGATCACCTTTCCGGCCGCGACGAGGTCGGCCAGTTCGTTGGCTTCGCCAGGGTCGGCGGTACCTTGCTCGGACATCGGAGCGACTCAGCGAGAACCGTGGCGCTCGTAGATGATGATCGTGTTACCGGCCTGGACCACGATCTGCTTGAGCGCCCAGCCGTCGTTCCACCGGTCGTTGAGGGTGTCCGCCAGGTGGCGCATGTTGATGTCACCGCGGTTGACCTCACAGTCGTACTGCTTGTCCGCCACGCCTGTCCTCCGATGCCATCGGGTACCACTGTCGCGTTAGGAACCTACGCGGCCTGGCCGACGCTCCGCCACAGGTTCGACCGCCCGGCAACCGAGCCGACACCCGATCAGCGGTGCTGACCGGCCGCAGGACCGCGCCGTGTGCAACGCACACAAGCGGTCTGAGAACGCCGCCCGGCCCGGGAGTGGGCGAGTGGTGCTGACGCCGATCCAGGCCGCGGTCTGGCAAGGCCGCAGGACCGCGCCGTGTGCAACGCACACAAGCGGTCCGAGAACGCCGCCCGGCCCGGCCTGGGCGAGCGTCAGTCGGTGACGTACTCGTTCCACTCCTTGTACCGGTCCACCTGACCGGTGGCGGCGGCGGCGAAGATGTCGGCGATCTCCCGGGTGATCGGTCCGGGCCGTCCCGCCCCGACCGGACGGTCGTCAACCTCGGCGATCGGCACGATCTCGGCGGCGGTGCCGGTGAAGAACGCCTCGTCGGCGTGGTACAGGTCGGTGCGGACCAGGCTGTGTTCGACCACCTCGTAGCCCTGGTCCCGCGCGATCGTCATCACCGAGTCGCGGGTGATGCCCTGGAGCAGGCCGTCGGAGATGGGTGGAGTGACCAGGGTGCGGCCCCGTACCACGAAGATGTTCTCGCCGGTGCCCTGCACCACGTTGCCGGCCGGGTTGAGCAGCACGGCCTCGTCGTAGCCGGCCTTGAGCGCCTGCACCTTGGCCAGCGAGGAGTTCATGTACTGGCCGGTGCCCTTGCCGGCCGGGGGGATCGAGTTCGGGTTGATGTGCTGCCAACTGGAGGTCATGGCCCGGCAACCCTTGCTCAGCGCCTCCTCACCGAGGTACAGGCCCCACGGCCACACCGCGATGGCCACCTCGGACCTGCTGGGCAGCGGGTTGAGCCCCATCTCGCCGTAACCGAGGTAGATGACCGGTCGGATGTAACAGGCCTGCACCTCGTTGACCGCGACGGTCCGCTTGGTCGCGGCGACCAGTTCGTCCTGGCCGAAGTCCGGGTTGAGCAGGTAGAGGCGGGCCGAGCGGAGCAGCCGGGCGATGTGGTCGGTGAGCCGGAACACCGCCGGACCCTTGGCGGTCGAGTAGGCGCGGATGCCCTCGAAGACGCCCCACCCGTAGTGCAGGGTGGGGTTGAGCACGTGGACCCGGGCGTCGTCCCAGTCGACGAGCTGGCCACTCATCCAGATCTTCTTCGTTGGCGTGATGGGCACGTCGACTCCTCGGGGTCACGCGGCACGGGTGACACGGTCGGCCGCCACCGATGCGGAATGACCCTGATTGCATCACACCGACCGACCTGGACGCACCAGCCCTCCGGCGATTGATACACCGTCGCGGTTATCGTCCGCCGTCCAGGTTAGCCACCCTGGTGACCGGCCTCCGCGGCGCGGTGGGCGAGTTGCTCGGGGGTGCCACTGGCCAGGGCCGCCAACCGGTCCCCGATGGCCTGGGTGCGGCCAGGGGACGTGTGGTTGCGGGTGGCCAGGTCGAAGGCCACCGCGGCCTCGATCCGCCGTGCGTCGTCACCGTGGCCCAGGTGGTCGAGCAGCAGGGCCACCGACAGCACGGTGGCGGTCGGGTCGGCCGTGCCGGTGCGGGCGATGTCAGGAGCGGAGCCGTGTACCGGTTCGAACATGCTCGGGTTACGTCCACTCACGTCCAGGTTCCCGCTGGCGGCCAGGCCGATCCCGCCGCTGATGGCGGCACCCAGGTCGGTGAGGATGTCTCCGAACAGGTTGTCGGTGACCACCACGTCGAACCGGCCCGGGTCGGTGACGAAGAACATCGAGGCGGCGTCCACGTGCTGGTAGGTCACCGCGACGTCGGAGTACTCCCGGGCGACCTCCTCGACGGTGCGTGACCACAGGGAACCAGAGTGGATCAGCACGTTGGTCTTGTGCACCAGGGTGAGGTGCCGGCGTGGACGGGCGGCGGCCCGACGGAACGCGTCGCGCACCACCCGGTCGATGCCGTAGGCGGTGTTGACGCTGACCTCGGTGGCGATCTCCTGCGGGGTGTCCTTGCGCAGCACCCCGCCGCTGCCCGCGTAGGGGCCTTCGGTGCCCTCGCGGACCACGATCATGTCGATCACGGGCTTGCCACCCAGCGGGGTGGTCACCCCGGGGAACAGCCGGATCGGGCGCAGGTTGACGTGGTGGTCCAACTCGAACCGCAGCCGGAGCAGCAGGCCGCGCTCCAGTATCCCGGACGGCACGCTGGGGTCGCCGACCGCGCCGAGCAGGATCGCGTCGTGCTGGCGGAGTTCCCCCAGCACCGAGTCGGGCAACAGTTCACCGGTCCGATGCCAACGGGCGGCACCCAGGTCGTAGCGGGTCGCGTCCACGTCGGGGACGACCTCGCGCAGCACCTTCAGGCCCTCTGCCACCACTTCGGGGCCGATACCGTCACCGGGGATCACCGCGAGCTTCATGGCCCGCAGGCTATCGCTTCTTGTCGGCTCGGGTGCGGTTGCCTGGCCCGAAATCGCCGACCGCACCGCAGGAGATCTCACATCGTGGGAAGACACGCCCAAACTCCGATCTCGGCGGACACCCGTCCGGGTGGCGGCCCGGACGACCTGGTCGACCGCCGAACGGCGCAGATCGCCTGACGGCGGAGGGCCCCGTGGCGCGAGGCCGCGGGGCCCTCCTCGGGTTATCCGGTCAGCTCAGTTACGGATGCTGACAATCTGGGCGCGCTCACCGTCGGTGTTGTGCTGGTGCACCAGGAGCAGGCCCCTGGCGTGGTCCGCCCGGTAGGCGTCCCGGTCCTGACGGACCAGCAGGTTGCTGCCGGGCTGGTCCTGGAAGAGCTGGGCCCCGAAGGTGGAACCGCCCACCATGAGCCCGGGCCGCAGCACGTCGATGGACATCGGCGAGGACAGCGCACCGGTCTCCGGATTGACGCCAATCGTGTCAACCGGGGCGTTGTGGTAGAAGTCAAACGCCGCGACCCCGAACCGGATGCGCGAGGTCGACGCGGTGATTCCCGGCAACGCCGCGATCTGCACCGGCATGATCAACACGTCACTGTCGAAGATGTCGGTGTCCAGGTCACCGAACGCCAGGTTCACCGGCGCGATCGCCTGCTGCCCACCGACCCCCAGGGGGTTGCCCTGCGGATCGACCAACGCGGTGACGAACACGTCCGAACCCGGAATCCGCGCGCTGAACAGGATCGCGTCGGTGACACCGTCGCCGGTGGTGTCGATGTTCACGTCGAACTCGTTCGGGGTGACCGGCGACCGCCAGGCGCCCCAGGTGTTGACCGCGAAGTACAGCGTGCCGTTGTCCAGCCCACTCTGGCCGAGGCCGGTCCACGCCGGCGCGTCACTTGTCGCGCCCACGGCCCGAAGGTCCACGCCGCGCTCGTCGGGGAACAGCACACAGCCCTCGACAGTGGTTCCGGTGCACGGCCGGACCTTCCCGCTGGTACCCAGCAGTTCGTAGCCGCTGACCAGCGAGGTGACATGAGCCGCCCCGGCCGGGCCCTGGTCCACCCCGTGCCCACGCAACCGCAGCGTGCCGGTCGCCGTGTCACCGCCGCGCAACCGCACGGTCGAGGACTGGGTCATCGTCGAGGCCGGACGCGGAGCCGAGTACACCGGCACCCGCAACGACGGCTGCGTACCGTGGGTCGGCGTGAGTACCACCCGGCCGCTGGCGTCGGCCAGGAACTGGCGCGGCACCCCGGCCTGGTCGGTTTCCATGGCCGGGTCGGCGGTCTTGGTCAACAGCGACGGGTCGGTCACCCGCAGCGAGACCCTGACGGTGCGGCTGGAGTGCGCCTCCACCGTGATCGACGAGCGGTCGACCAGGTAGGACACCCCCGGCACCTCGGTCACCGGCTGGTAGGCGATCCGGTACGACGCGGTGTGGTCACCCTTGTTGACCACCTGGATCCGCCTGGTCAGGGTGAGCGGCCTGGTCACCGCCACCGGACCGAAGGACACGCTCACCGCGCCCGGATCGTCGACGACCATGGCCAACACATCGTTGGCCAGCGCCGGCGGGACGTGCACCCGGCCCGCGCCGACCCGGTTCGGCGCCTGCATGTCACCGGTACGGTTCGGACCGGTGAACACGTCGGCGTCGGCGGTGTTCATCAGGTCCGCCTTGACCTCCTCGGTGGTCCAGTCGGGATGCCTGGCCTTCACCAGCGCGGCCACACCGGCGGTCATCGGGGTCGCCATCGAGGTACCGGAGTCGGTCTGCCCCTGGTTTCCGGTGCCCATGCTCGCGGAGAACACCAGCAGACCCGGTGCGGCCACATCCGGCTTGAGGTTGCCGGCACCGTGCACGCCACGCGAGGAGAAGCTCGCGACCGTGTCCGCGTTCGCCGGGTTGAGCAGCCTGATCGCGTTGTGCAGTGCGTTGGTGATGGTCACGTTGACACCGGAACCGAGCAGCGGCCGGATCGCGTCACCCGCCGCCTTGGTGACCAACATGCCGGGAATCTCGGTGTCACCGGTGATACCGGCGGAGAAGGTGTCCTCGTCGTTGGCGAACACGAAACCGATCGCGCCGGCTGCCCTCACGTTGCCCGACCGCCCGACCGAACCACACCGGCGCAGGCTGTCGTTGTCGGTCCACTCCAGGAAGGCGACCTTGCCGGCCACCTTCGCCGCGTCGGCGGCCGACAGTGGTTCACAGCCGTCCTCGTTGCCGGCGGACAGCTTCACCGCCAGTGGCGCGTTGGTGACGCCCGGCTTGTTCACGTAGTTGTAGGCGACCGACAGCTCGCCGGGCTGGTTGCCGGCGATCGAGGCGGGCGCGTCGACCTTCAGTCCGTCGACCACGGCGAAGCCGTCGTCGGTCGCGGCCACGCCCACCGCACGCACCGCGTTGCCCGGCGAACCGCCGGTGTTGTACACGTCACCGGCGTTACCCGAGGCCACCACCGGCACGATGCCCAGCCTGGCGGCGTTGTTCATGGCGATGGAGTCGGCGTCCTGCGGGGAACCGAAGTCCGAACCCAGCGACAGGTTGATCACGTCGAGGTGGTCGGAGGTGTCACCGTCACCGTTCGGGTCGGCGGCCCAGTCCACCGCCTGACCGACCACGTTGGTGGACCCCTCGCAGCCGAACACCCGCAGCGCGTACAGGGCGGCGTTCGGCGCCACCCCGGGGCCGATCCGCATGTCCGAGATCGGGGTGGTCGAGTCGTAGGGACCGTGGTAGGTGGTGCCGTCGGCGTTGACGCCGAGACCGGCCACCGTGCCGGCCACGTGGGTGCCGTGGCTGTTGCAGTCCAGCGGGTTGCTGTCCGGGTGCGGCACCGGCTGGAAGGCCGGATCGGTCGGATCGGCGTTGTAGTCGTCACCGACCAGGTCGATACCGCCGGCGATCTTCAGGCCAGGGCCGATCAGGTCGGTCGGTTCGGTGTCGGTGGCCAACGCGGCCTGGTAGGCCGCCACGGTGCCCGCGCCACCGAAGTCGGCGTGGGTGTAGTCGATGCCGGTGTCGATGATGCCGACGGTGACACCCTCACCGGTGTCGCCGAAGGACTGCCAACCCTGTGGGCCCCCGATCAGCGGCACCGCGCCGGCGTTGGACATCTTCTTCGGCACGATGACGTGCACCGCCCGAACGCCCTCGATGTCGCTGAGGGCCTGGACGTTGTGCGCGTCGGTGACCACCGCCACGCCGGGCAGCACACTGTGTGAGGTGTAGAGCACCCGGGTCTTCGGTGCCACCTGTGGCACCCGGGACTCGACCGAGTGCTGCATCTGCCGAACCCGACCGAGTTGCCCGTGTGCCGCCGCCCTGGCGTTGTCCCTGCCCCGGGCAAGGCCGTCGGCGAACGCCTCGCCGGTCGACCGGGTGTCCAGCTCCAGCATGAGGGCGACCCTGCCCTGGCTGGGAATCGCGGCGGGATCGGCCCGTCCCGGTTCTGTGTTCGACTGTCCGGTGTTCTTCCAGATCGGGGGTCCGATCTCGGCTCCCCGCAGTAACGTCGCCGCCTCGCCGGCGCCTGCGGTGTCCACCGCGGCTGCCGGCTGGTCAGACGGCGCGGCGCCGGCGGTCCCTGTCGCCCCAGGGGCGATCAGGGCACCCACCAACGCCGCCGAGGCCATTGGTACGACCATGCGCACGGCACGGCGCCGGTCGATCCCGCGCAGATAGGAACGACTCACAGCCACCCTCGCGGAAGGGAGTCACGACCGTGGCGGCGAATCGGTTCTGACGGTCCGTCCGCATGCACCCGACGCCGCTGCCGGGTACCGGTCAGCCTTCTCGCGCGGCGAACACTATCCGGTCCACACCGTTACAGGCCGTTCATTCGGCCGAATCTCCGATGAAGTCCCCCAAACGGGTTCAGACGAAACAGAGTTTGGGAACTGTCCGTCTACCTCGGTGGTTCATTCGGGTGAAGACAGGCAGGGAAAGTGTCAGGCGTCGTCGAGATCGACACTTCTCGCCTCCTCAGCCCCGATCGTGGTGGCGATCTCGGCCAGCACGTCGGCCGGCACCGCCGAGTCCACCGACAACGCCATCAACGCCTCACCGCCACGGCGGGTCCGGCTGACCTGGGCGCCGGCGATGTTGATGCCCGCCTGCCCGAGTCGGGCGCCGACCACCCCGACCACACCGGGCAGGTCGACGTAGCGCAGGAAGACCAGGTGCTCCTCGGGCCGCAGGTCGACGTCGAAGCCCTCCACCTCGGTGACCTTCTCGATCTGCCTGGGCCCGGACAACGTCCCGGACACGCTCACCGCCTCACCGGAGGGCAGGGCGCCCCGCACGGTGATCAGACTGCGGTGGTCGGTGCTCTCGGCGTAGGTGGCCAACCCCACGTCCACGCCGCGCTCCTTGGCCAGCAGGGGTGCGTTCACGAACGTCACGTGTTCGGAGACCACCCCGGCGAACACGCCCTTGAGCGCGGCCAGTTGCAGCACGCTCACATCCAGGGTGGAGATCTCACCGCGTACCTCGACGGTGAGACTCTGCGGCAGCCCGGCGGCCAACGCGGTGAAGATCCGGCCGAGCTTCTCGACCAGCGGCAGGGCCGGGCGAAGTTCCTCGGCCACCACACCACCGGCCTGCACGTTCACCGCGTCGGGAACGAACTCACCCTGGAGTGCCAGTTTCACCGAACGGGCCACCGCCAGCCCCGCCTTGTCCTGCGCCTCCACGGTGGAGGCGCCCAGGTGCGGGGTCACCACCACACCGGGCAGGCCGAACAGCGGACTGTCGGTGCACGGCTCGGTGGTGTAGACGTCGATGCCGGCCCCGGCCACCCGGCCGGACCGGATCGCCTCGGCCAGCGCCACCTCGTCGACCAACCCACCCCGGGCGGCGTTGATGATCCGCAGCCCAGGCTTGGCCATGGCCAGTTGTTCCGCCCCGATCAGGCCGATCGTCTCGGGGGTACGGGGCAGGTGGATGGAGATGAAGTCGCTCTCGGTGAGCAGTTCCTCCAGGGAGACCAGGCGTACCCCGATCTGGGCGGCCCGGGCCGGCTGCACATATGGGTCGTAGGCGAGCAGGGTCGTGCCGAACGCGGCCATCCGCTGGGCGAACAGCACGCCGATCCGCCCCAGTCCCACCACGCCGACGGTCTTGTCGACCAGTTCCACTCCGGTGAAGGTGGACCTGGCCCACTTACCAGCCTGCAACGAGGCGTTGGCCGCAGGGATGTTGCGGGCCACCGCGAGCAGCAGTCCGATGGCGTGCTCGGCGGCACTGACGATGTTGGAGGTCGGTGCGTTGACCACCATGACGCCGCGGGCGGTCGCGGCGGGCACGTCCACGTTGTCCAGTCCGACACCGGCCCGGGCCACGATCTTCAGGTTCGGGGCCGCCTGCAACGCCTCGGCGTCGATCCTGGTCGCGCTACGAACCAGGATTGCGTCCACGTCGGACAGGGCGGGCAGCAACGCCTCCCGGTTGGCTCCGTCCACGTGTCGCACCTCGAAGTCGTGCGACAGCACGTCGAGCGCGGCGGCGGCCAGTTTCTCGGCAACCAGAACGGTCGGGCGGGTGGGGCGGGTGGTTGAGGTCACCGGTGGGACCCTTCGAGAATCGGGTGGCTGACATGGATCGTGCTGGTCACCACGTTGTGCCTGCTCGACCGTTCCAGTCTAACGAGAGCTTGCGAAGACTTTCACAAGCGGCGTCGGGCCACCTGCGAGGCACTCGGTCACAGGGAACCGCCGGAGAACCAGGTGAGGGCTGGCAAGGCGGAGGGAGGCGCCGTGTGCAACGCACACAAGCCTCCCGACAACGCCGCCAGCGCTCA
>DATCWR010000207.1:0-3765 GCA_036566245.1 Mycobacteriales bacterium
GGTTCGCCCGGTCGCGGCGTGTCCGCTGCCGCCGGTGGGGTCGGTGGCCCGACCGCCGCTGGAGCGACTGGCGTCTCGGGAGCATGCCCTGGCCGACCTGTTGACCTTGCTGGGGCCGGTCGCCGGTGATGTTGCCGCCGAGGCCGCGACCGCGGCTCGCGTCCTCCGTGAGCACGCCGAGCGGGTGGTCGCCGTGGAGCAGGCCCGACAGAACGTGCCGCCGGAGGCCGTGGCCGGACTTGACACCACCCTGGCCGCGCTGCGGCAGCGACTGGAGGAGGGCGTGTCCGGGTATGACCGGGTGGTCAGCGCCGCAGCCGAAGCGGTGACCGCGGCCCGCGCCGGCACCGGGGGCGGCCCGGGTGTGGACGCCCTGTACCGGCTGGAGGACGCCGCGGACACCCTGCTCGGACTGGCCCGCGGTCTACGCGAGGTCACCGGTCCGGACGGGACAGTGCCGGTGTGACGCTCCCCGCTCCGGGGACGGCGTGGTCGAGGGATGGGCGGGTCCACCCGGATCAGTCGGTTCGCTCCGGCCCGGGGCCTGGCTGGCAGGTCGGGCACCAGTAGCTGGGTCGGCCGTACGGGGCCCTGCCCTGGTCGGCCACCCGCACACCGTCGCCACAGCGGCGGCAGGGCCGCCCGGCCCGCTCGAACACCCAGGTCGTCGAGCCCGGGCGCAACATCCCGGTGGTGGCCTGCCAATCGTGGTCGCGGTTCGCCCGCATCAGCCGATGCACGATGTCCACCAGGGCGGGGAGGTCGGTGACCCGCCCGGCCGGCGTCCACGGTGACACGCCCCGCAGGAACAGCGACTCGGCCCTGTACAGGGTGCCCACGCCGGCAAGCGCGCGTTGGTCCAGCAGTGCCTCACCGACCGGCCGGGCCGGGTCACTGGCCAGCCGACGGACCGCCTCGTCGGGAGCCCAGTCCGGGCCGAGCACGTCCGGACCGAGATGCCCGACAAGCAGGTGCTCGGCTGTGGTGGGCACCAGGCGGACGTCGTGTAGTCGGTAGCCGACGGCGACCATGTCCGCGTTGGCCAGCACGGCGCGCACCTGGTGTCCCGGTCCGCCCCGCCACCGGGTTCCCGGCCGTTCCAGTCGCCATCTCCCGTCCATGCGCAGGTGGCAGTGCAGGGTGGTGCCGCCCTCGACTCGCACCAGGATGTGCTTGCCACGCGCCACCACGCTGTCGACCGCCCGCCCGGTGAGGTCGGCGGTGGCATACCGGGGAACCCGTAGCTCGAACCGGGTCAGCGCGCGTCCGGCCAGCGCCCGGTGCAGGCGTGCGCAGGCCAGCCATACCGTGTCACCTTCGGGCACTCCTCGATCATGACAACCGGCCGCCGGCCAGCGCCACCTCCGGTAGCTCCGACAGACGGTGGCCTGGCCTGCGCTCGCAGAAATGGTCCGCTCAGACTATTCTGAGCGGACTGATACGTCGGTGCCACACCTCGGGGGGCACGATGCGAGCGCTGACGCCGGCCGCGCTGACCGTGCTGCGGCTGCTGTGTGAGGGCCCCCTGCATCCCTACGAGATGCAGGGCGTCATCCGACGCCGGGGCCTCGACCGGATGGTCCGGATCACCCACGGATCGCTGTACCACACCGTTGACCGGTTGGTCGAGGCCGGACTGATCGAACCGGTGGAGACCTCCCGCGCCGGCCGGCGGCCCGAACGCACCGTCTACGCCATCACCGAGGCGGGTAGGGACGCGGCGGTGGACCGGCTCCGTCAGATGCTCTCCACGGTGGCACCCGAGTTTCCCGGATACCGGGCCGCGTTGGCCTTCCTGTCCCTGCTCACACCGGCCGAGGCATCGGTGCAGTTGGGACAACGCACCGTGGCGCTCCAGGCGGAACTGGCTGGCCAGCAGGCCGCCTACGACGTGCTGCGCAAGAGGGGCCTGCCCCGGGTGGCGCTGCTGGAGATCGAACATCTGCTGGCCACCACCCGGGCCGAACTCGACCTCACCGGGGCGATCGTCGAGGACCTCGACTCCGGGCGGCTCACCTGGTCGGCTGCCGACGGTCGGAGCGGTCTCGGTGACCTCGGGGGTCCTGTTGCTCCTGACGGTCCCGAGGGTCCAGGGGTTCCCGAGGGTCCGGGCGACCAGGTCACCGGAGGGCCGTGGCCGTGAACAGGTTGCGAGGGAACCCGTGGGCGATCCTGGTCGTGCTCTGCCTCGGGTTCTTCATGACCCTGCTCGATCTCACCATCGTGAACATCGCGATTCCCAACATGATGGACGAGTTGGGCGTGAGTTACGACGAGGTGTTGTGGGTGATCAACGCCTACGCACTGGTGCTGGCGGTGCTCCTCATCACCGGTGGCCGGCTGGGCGACATCCTGGGTAAGCGACACCTGTACCAGGCTGGTGTCGCCCTGTTCACCATCGCGTCACTGCTGTGCGGGCTCTCCCACAACCCGGTCGAACTGATCGCTGCCAGGGCGGTCCAGGGGCTGGGCGCGGCAATGCTCATGCCACAGACCATGTCGATGGTCATCGGCGTGTTCCCGGCCGAGCGGCGGGGTGCCGCACTGGGTGTGTGGAGCTCGGTCGCCGGGGTGGCCGCCATCGCCGGGCCGACCGTGGGTGGGCTGCTGGTCACCGCGTTCGACTGGCGATGGATCTTCTTCGTCAACCTCCCGGTCGGCGTGCTGGTGCTGGTCCTCGTCCCGTGGATCATTCCGGCGGACCAACGGAAGATCCGGCGGCAGTCCTTCGACCTTCGTGGCGTGCTGCTGGCCAGCGCGGCGCTGTTCTGTCTGTCCTTCGGCCTGGCCGAGGGGCAGCGGTTCCACTGGGGTCGGGTCTGGTCCGTGGTGACCATCCCGGCGCTGTTGGCGGTGGGCGTTCTCCTGCTGGTCGGGTTCGGGTTCGCCGAGCGGGTCCGGCAACGGGGTGAGCCACTGGTGCCGTTCAGACTGTTCGCCGACCGCGACTTCGCCCTGTGCAACCTCACCACCGTGGCGCTGACGGTGGGCCTGATCGGGCTCAGTCTCGGGATCACCATCTACCTCCAGTCCGTGCTTGGTATGTCCGCGTTGTCGGCCGGGTTGACCATGGCGCCGATGTCGCTGCTGACCTGCCTGGTCGCTCCGCTGGCCGGTCGGCTCAGCGACCGGACCGGCGGGTGGTACATCCTGATGACCGGAATGACCCTGTCCGCCACCGGAATCGCGGTGATCGCGGCGGTGAGTCGGGTGCACACCTCCCGGTGGGGACTGCTGCCGGGACTGCTCCTGGTGGGTCTGGGAATGGGTGCCACCTTCGCGCCGCTGTCCACCATCGCCATGCGCAACGTGCCGCCGCGGTTGGCCGGGGCGGCGTCCGGCGTGATGAACACCACCCGGCAACTCGGCTCGGTGATGGCCACTGCCTCGGTTGGTGCGCTGTTCCAGAACCGGCTGGCCGCGGCTTTCGTGGACCAGGCCCAGCAACGGGCCGCCGACCTGCCGGCGCAGACCCGCGCACCGTTCGTGAACGGCTTCGCCGGTGCCGCCGCACACGGACTGCGGCTGGGCGCCGGGCAGAGCGGAGGGGTGGTTCGGTTGCCGGCGGGTACCCCGACCGAGGTCGGCCAGCAGGTGGGGCATGCGGCCCGGCAGGTGTTCACCCACGGGTTCGTGCACGCGTTGCACGTCACGTTGGTGTTGCCCACCGTGGTCCTGCTGTTGGGTGCGGTGTCCTGCCTGTTCCTCACCCGGCGTGGCCGGACGGCTGACGTGGCGATGCCCGGGCAGACGCCGGCCGCCCCG
>DATCWR010000225.1:0-5860 GCA_036566245.1 Mycobacteriales bacterium
TGGGGCCAACGCGGCCCGCGCCGTGCTGGCCCGTACCGGAGGCGCCGGTCTGCCCGCGCGGGCCGGCTCGGTCGCGCTTCGGGTCGCCCTGCGTCGGCTCTTCCGGAACACCGAGGGTGACTGGTGAAGGTGGCACGCACGCTTCGGTCGTCAGGGCGGGGTTGACCGGCCCGAACCGTTCCACCAGTTCCACCGTCCCAGGTAGACGATCACACCGCTCGACCGGGCCCACGGGTCGGTCGGTCCGTGAGTCAGTCCAGCACGTGGGTGGCCCCGCCGGTCGCCGCGTAGCGGGCCGCGGCCTCCACCGCGAAGGTCACCGCCTCGAGCCTGGTCGCTCCACCGTGCAGGGCGACCGCGACAGCCGCGGCGAACTGGTCACCGGCCCCGCAGGCGTCCACCCACGGCAGGTCCGGGGCCGGAAAGAGCCGGGGGTTGCCCTCACCGGTGTCCAGCACGGCGCCCCGTGCCCCGAGGGTGACGGCCACCGAGCCGACCTGCCAGCCTCGCACCAGGTGGCGGGCGGCCCGGGCCGCCCGGGCGAACTCGTCGTCCTCGGTGTTGGCCAGGCCGGACATCTCGCACGCCTCGGCGAAGGTGGGGATGGCCATCAACGCGTCGGGCACCGGGCGGGCACCGTGCCGGTGCGGGTCCCACACCACCCGCCCCTGGGCGGCGACCTGTTCGGTTGCCAGCCGAAGTTCTGGGACCTCGACCAGACCCTGCCCGTAGTCGGAGACCAACAGCATGCCAGCCTGCTCGACGGCCTCGCGCATCGCCGGGACGATGGCGCTGTGCTGGGCTCCCGGTTGGTCGCGATCCATGCGCAACAGCGACTGCCCGCCGCTCCGGATCCGGATCTTCTCGGCCGTGGGCCCCGGTGTCCGACCGGCGACGACCTGTACGTGCGAGTCGAGCAGGCTGCGCAGTAGCTCTCCGCCGTCGTCGTCGGCCAGCACGGTGACGAACACGACCGGCGCCCCGTCCGGCGCCGCCTGGGCGGCGAGCAACGCGGCCAGGCCGGCTCCGCCTGGCCGGTGTGTTTCCGACAGGTCACGCACCACCGGCACCGGCGCGTCCGCACTGAGTCTGGTGGCCGAGCCCTCCAGGTCGCGGTCGAGCAGGGCGTCGCCCAGGACCACCAGGGGACCGCCGCTCACCAGGCACCGGTCCTCGGGTTCGGCACGGCACGGTGTGGCACGGCCGGATTCACCCCAGGTGTCACGGCGCCACCACCGCGGTGTCGGCGTCGGGTCGCCGGGTCACGTCCTGGTACACGCCCAGGACCTCACCGGCGATCCGCTCCCAGGTGTATCGGGAACGGACCCGGTCCAGCCCGGCCACTCCGTACCCGTCCCGGCGAAACGGATCGTCGAGCAGTTCCCGCAGCGCGGCGGCGAGTCGGTCCGGCCGACGCGGCTGCACGTGCCGGCCGGTCGCGCCGTCCACCACCGTGTCCAGGAACCCGCCCACCGCCGAGGCGACCACCGGCACCCCGCAGGCCATCGCCTCCAGCGGCACGATGCCGAACGGTTCGTACCAGGGCACACAGGCCACCACGTCGGCGGAACGGATCAGCGCGGGCATCTGGTCGTGCCGCACGCTGCCGAGGAACTCGACCCGGTCGGTGACCCCGTGCCGGTCGGCGAGTCCACGCAGTCGCCGGTACTCCGGGTCACGGCCCAGTCGGTCCGGGTCCGGACCGGCCGCTATCACCAGTTCCGCCCCGGGAATGCGACGCAGTGCCGCGATCGCCGCGTCATAGCCCTTCCGCTCCACCATCCGACCGGCGGCCAGGATCCGGCGCAGTCCACCGCGCTGCACGGTCGGACCGGTGGGCTGGAACCGCTCGGTGTCCACGCCGGCCGGGATCACCCGCACCCTGGCCCGGCGGGCCCCGATCCGGGCCAACTCCTCGGCCTCGTCGAAGCTGAGGGCAACGATCCGGTCGGCGTCGTGGGCAATCGCACGTTCGATCCTGATCCGGCCCGGTGGGCTGGTGTCCTGGCGGCCGTGGTGTCGGCGCTTGACCACGCCCAGGGCGTGGAAGGTGTGTACCAGCGGGATGTCGGTGTCCCGCACACCGAGCAGCGCGGCCACCCCCGACGTCCAGAAGTGCGAGTGCACCACGTCGGGCCGGTCGACCCGCCATCGCCGGGCCAGCCAACGCCCGAAGTCGGGCATGTAGGGAAGCAGGCCGTCACGGGGGACGTAACGCGAGGGTCCTGCCGGAACATGGTGCAACATGACGTTCGGCGCGAACTCCACCTCTTCCGGCGTCCGTCTGCTGTCGCGGCGGGTGTAGATGTCCACCTTGTGGCCCGAACCGCCCAGGGCACGGGACAGCGCCGCCACGTACACGTTCTGCCCGCCAGCGTCGGGGCCCCCCAGTGCCGCGAGCGGACTGGCGTGCTCCGAGACCATCGCGATCCTCACGTGGTCACCTCCCAGATGCGTGGCGGTCGTCGCGGTGGCCCGTCGGCGGTGTGCCTGGTCCGGGGGCGATCCGGTGGAGCCATGACGTTCGGTCGCCCCTCGGTCGGACTCCGGCGGTGCTCAGCGGGTAGGTACCTGGTCGAGGGCACGGTCAGTAGGTACCGCACGGCACGAACGGAGCAGTGTGACCGGAATGTCGTTACGCTCTGACATCAGCGATTCCTCTCTTCGACCGATCTACCCCCACTCCTTCCCCCGTACGAGTGAAGAGACACGCATCAATCTCCGGTTCATGGGTAATCGGTCGGTGGTCAACGGGGTCAGCGACGAGGAGCCCCATCCCGTTCGTCCGGATCAACATCGGTGCCCCGTATCGGGGCGGCCAGCAGGGAGGCGCAGTCGTGGCCAGGAAAACCCTCCGGGCGCAGGCACACGAGCCCCGGCACGGGCCGGGGGCCTCGGAACTGCCCGAAGATGATCTGCTGCGCGAACTCGAGCGGCTGCACGCCACCCGGCACGAGACGTTCCTGCACGGTTCCACCACCGCGCTGGTGGCGCACTCGGAACGGCAGCACGAACTGGAGGACGAGTACCTGCGTCGTCACCCCGACCGGGACATCGATCCGGAACGCCTGCGCTCGGGCGCCCGCCAGCGCGGCTGAACCACCGGCGGAGGCCATCGGCGGCGGCCGGAACCCCGAGCGACCCCGAGCGCTCAACGGTTCGACGGTCACGGACAGCCCAGGTCCTCGATCTCGGGTTCGCCCAGGCAGTACACGGTGTAGGCCCGGCCGAGCACCGGGGCGGCCACGTTACGTACCCGCACCCCACCAGGGGTCAGGCCCTTCTCCGTGCCCCGGTGGGCGTGGCCGTGCACGGCCAACGCAGCACCGTAGGAGTCGATCGCCTCGGCCAGGAAATAGCACCCCAGGAACGGGAAGATCTCCGGCGGCTCCCCCTCCAACGTGTCCGAGACCGGCGCGTAGTGGGTGAGTGCCACCCGCAGATCGGCGTCGGTGCTGGCCAACGCGCCGGAGAGAAGGTCGGCGGCATGCCGGCTGTGCCGCACGAACGCCTTCATCTCCGGCTCGCCGAACGCCGTCCCACAGCGGCCGGGAAAGCCGCCACCGAAGCCCTTCACGCCGGCCACGGCCAACCGCTGTCCATCGACGTCCAGCTCGGCCACGTCCCCCTCCAGCACCGCCACGCCGATGTCGGTGAGCATCGCGGTCAACTCGTCCTGCTGGTCGTAGTGGTAGTCGTGGTTACCCAGTACCGCCACCACCGGCACACCTATGTCGGCCAGTTCGGCGACGACCACCTCACCCTCCTCGCGGGTACCGTGCCGGGTCAGGTCGCCGGCCAACAGCAGCACGTCGGCGTGCTCGGACAGGTGCCGAAGCGCGGGGCGAAGATGACCGTGTGCGTCCGGACCGAGGTGGATGTCCCCCACCGCGGCGATCCTGATCACGACAGGTGCTCCTGACCGCGGTCGGGTGCGGCCGACCCGGTCACCTCGATCTCGTTGAAGATCTCGTAGCCGGGCATCATCTCCCGCACCATCTCGGCGGCCCGCTCCCGACGCTCACCAGAGGGCACCTCGCCTCTCAGATAGACCCTGGACGGCCGCATGGTGACGGTGACCCGAAGCCCCAGTGCGGCAACCTGTGGATCCTCGGCCAGCCGTTCCTGGATCCTGGCCTCGGTGTAGACGGTTGGTTGGTCGCCCATCACGGCCCCTCTTCTCGTCGGGTCACCGGGTTGTGCCCTACCGCGCCCGGTCACCGAGCAGGTGTAGTTCCTCGACCAGGGTCAGAAACGCCTGCGCGTAGGGTGACCCGGCCACGTCCGAACGCACCGCGTCCCAGTCGACCTGTTCGCGCAGCGCGCGGACCGTGGGCAGTACCGCGCCGAAGTCACAGTTGTGCTCGGTGAACGCACGCAGTCGGCTGGTGACCAGCGCTCGGGCCGACAGCACCGGCATCAATACCGAACCGACCTCCATCTGGTCGGCGCCACGGAGGAACTCCTCGGCGTCGCGGCCGTTCAGCCGGAAGATCAGGTCAACCGTGTGGCTGCCGTTGTACACCTTGACCAGCCAGTCCTCCGGCGGCCGGCAGGGGCGCAGCCCGTCCTGGGTCAACACGTCCAGAGCCCGTTCCACATCCTGCTCACGCAGCACGAAGTCCACGTCGTGTTCGGACTTCGGACCACCCCGTGCGTACACCGCGTAACCACCACCGAGGGCGAACTCCACCCCGGCACGCTTGAGCCCGGTGGCCACGCGCTTGAGTGTTTCGAGCAGCGCGGGCTCACCGACCACCGACTCGGACACACCAACGCGGTACCCATCCGGGGCACCGCATAACGTCACCCGGTCACAACGTCGCGTTTGGACCGGAGTGACCCGGGTACCGAGCCGCCATGACCGAGTCCGGACCACCCCCACCCCAGCGGTCCACCTATCCGGGGCACACCGACGAGATGGCACCACCGCCCCGCGACGAGATGGCCGACTACACCGGCAGCGGTCTGTTGACCGGCCGGCGGGCGCTGGTCACCGGTGGCGACTCCGGAATCGGCCGTGCGGTCGCCGTGGCCTTCGCCAAGGAGGGCGCGGACGTGTCCGTGGCCTACCTGCGCGAGCACGAGGATGCCCGGCACACCATGGAACTGGTCGAGCAGACGGGTGGTCGGAGCCTGTCCACCCCGGGTGACCTGGCCGACCCGGACCACTGCCGCGACGTGGTGGCGCGCACCACCGAGGAACTGGGCGGGCTCGACATCCTGGTGAACAACGCCGCGTTCCAACAGCCGGTGGGCTCCCTGGAGGAACTGCCCGACGAACAGTGGGAGCACACCTTCGCGACCAACGTGCACAGTTTCTTCTGGACCACCAAGGCCGCCCTGCCGCACCTGGGCGAAGGTTCGTCGATCATCAACACCTCCTCGGTCAACGGGTTGCGCGGCAACCCGACGATGATCGACTACGCGGCCAGCAAGGGTGCGATCCTGGCCTTCACCTACTCGCTGGCCCAGTCTCTTGTGGACCGTGGCGTCCGGGTGAACTGTGTGGCACCTGGTCCGGTGTGGACACCACTGATCCCGGCCACGTTCCCCCCGGAGCGGGTTTCCCACTTCGGGGAGCAGGCACCGATCGGTCGTCCGGCCCAACCAGACGAGATCGCCCCGTCCTACGTCTTTCTGGCCAGCGACCGGATGTCGTCCTACTACACCGGAGAGGTACTGGCCCCGCTCGGCGGCGAGACCACACCCGGCTGATCAGGCCGGTACCGGCCGGGTCGGCAGCGCCCGCCCGACAGCGGGTTCACCAGGCCGTGATCAGTTCCTCCGGGCCGACCACGCGCACACCCTGGACCGTCCCCCCGGCCCGGCTCACCGCGAGCAGGGGCGTCGAGTCGGT
>DATCWR010000226.1:0-6181 GCA_036566245.1 Mycobacteriales bacterium
CCCCGCCACAGCGAGCGGAACTCGTCGAGCTGTTCGGCCATCCGTTCCCGGCGGCGCGGGAACTGGTCGGGGAAGAACACGAAGTCGTTGGAGTTCCAGCCGGACGCGAAGGCCAGTCCGACCCGACCGTGGGACAGGTTGTCGACCAGGGACCACTCCTCGGCCATCCGCACCGTGTCGTGCAGCGGGGCGACCACGCTGCCGCTGCGCAGCGCGACCCGTTCGGTGATCGTGGCCAGCGCCGCGGCGGTCACCGCCGGGTTGGGGTACAGGCCACCGAAGGAGTGGAAGTGGCGTTCGGGCGTCCACACCGCCTCGAAGCCGTGCTGGTCGGCGAACCGGGCGGCGTCGAGCAGCAGCCGGTAGCCGGCCTCCCGTTCGTGGTCGTCGGTGGCCGCGGCGAAGAAGAACAGGCTGAAACCCAGCGCCCGCCGGGCCGCCCCCCGCCCTCCGGCCAACCCTCCGGCCGGGTCACCGGCGGGATCGCCAGCCAGGTTCTCGACCACGTGCTCGCCGGCCACCACGACCTTCGCCCCGTGGGTGAGCGGCCACAGCAGTTCCAGCACGGAGATGTCGAAGGACACGCTGGTGACCGCCAGCAGCACGTCCTCGGCGGTGCAGCCGACCGTGCGGTCCATCGCGTGGAAGAAGTTCACCACGTTGCGGTGCCGCACCACCGTGCCCTTCGGGGCTCCGGTGGACCCGGAGGTGTGAATCACGTAGGCGGTGTCGTCTCCGCCCACCTCGGCGCCCACCGGACCGGTGGGCTGCCGGCCGATCGCCTCGACGTCGGCGTCGACGAGCACGGTGGTGGCCGCCGGCATCCCCTGTGGACCGCGCTGGTCGGTCACCAGGAATCCCAGTGCGCAGTCCCGGGCGACGAACTCCAGCCGGGCCCGGGGGAACGCCGGGTCCATCGGCACGTAGCCGCCGCCGGCCTTGAGGACCGCGAGCAGGGCCACGACCAGTTCAGGTCCGCGGGGCAGACTGACCCCGACCAGACTGCCGGTGCGCACGCCCACCGAACGCAGGTGGTGCGCGAGCTGGTTGGCCCGTTCGTCCAGGTCGCGGTAGCCCAGCTCGACGTCGCGGTGGGCCACGGCCACCCGGTCGGCCGACAGCGTCGCGCACCGTTCGATCAGGGCGTGCACGGTCGCGGTGCCGTCGTAACCGGAGGCGGTGTCGTTCCACCCGGCGATGGCCTCGCGTTCGTCCGGGTCGAGCAGTGTGCCGGCCGCCACGTCGGCACCCGGGTCGGCCGCGATGGCCTCCAGCGCCCGGCGGTAGTAGCCGACCAGCCGGCTGCACAGGTCGGCGCCCAGGACCGAGGTGTCGCAGTCCAGGGCCAACCGCAGTCGGCCCTCGGTCGGGTCCATGAGGAAGTTCGCGGCCAGGGTGAAGTTCGTCTCGGCCACCCCGAGGCTGCCCAGTATCCGGGCGCCGGTCCGGGTGGCGAGGTGCCGGTCCAGGTGGAAGTCCACGAAGTTGACGTAGCTGTCCACGGCCAGGGTGGTGCCCAGGTCCCGCTGCATCAGGGCGAACGGGTACCGGCGGTGCGGCAGACTGTCTCGTTCGTACTCGAAGACCCGCCGGGCCACCGACAGCCAACTGCCGCGTACCCGCATCGGCAGCGGAAGCGTGTTGAGGAACACCCCGATGACCTGGTCGCCGTCCTGCTGTTCGAGCCGGCCGTTGGTCACCGTGCCGGTCAGCACCTCGGTGCTGCCACTGACCAGCCGCAGCACGGCCAGGTGGGCGGCGGTGAGCAGCGCCTTGACCGGCAGGCCCTCGGCTCGGGCGATCTCGGCCAACCGTCGCGCCACCGGTTCGGTGACCGGCACCTCGAACCCGGTGTGTTCGGTGCGACGGGCAGGCTGGTCGCGGTGGTCCACCCGGTCGGCCCCGTCCTGCCCGGGGTCGGTTCCCGCGGGTTCGGGCGCGGCCCGGGTGGGCAGTGGCGTGGAGGTGACGCCGTCGAGGGTGGCCGCCCAGAAGTCGCGGGCGGTGCCCTCGGCGACCAGCCGGCGTTCCTCGGCGACGAAGTCGCGGTGCACCGAGGCCAGTTCGGGCAGGACCAGGTTCTCACCGTCCAGGGCGGCGAGGTAGCGGGCCACGATCTCGGCGAGCATCACGCCGTCGCTCCAGCCGTCGAGCACCACGTGGTGCTCCACCACCGACAGGTGGAACGACTCCGGGCCGCGCCGGTGCACCTGGAACGCCACCAGCGGTGGTTCGTGCAGGTCGAACCGGTGGTACCGGGCCGCCTGAACCCACCGGCGCACCTCGTCGTCCTGCCGGTCCGGACTCAGCCCGGTCAGGTCGGTCACGTCCAGCGGGACGGTGACCTCCCGGTGCACCAACTGCACCGGCTCGGAGAACCGGACCAGGTCGAAGGAACTGCGCAGCGCCGGGTGGCGCCGGAACGTCTCGTCGATCGCCCGTTCCAGCGCGTCCCGGACGAACCCGTGTCCCAGGTGGACACTGGTGACCACCCGGTACTCCCCGCTGTCGGCGGCGTACTCGGCCTGGTAGACCATCCCGGCCTGCATGACGCTGAGCGGGTGGGCGTCCTCGACGTCGTCGGGCAGCGCGGCCCGATCGCGGTCGGTCAACAGGCCGAAGGGCTCGACGTGGGTGAACCCGTGCCGGCCGCCGTCCAGCGGTGTCAGCCGGCCGGCCAGTTCGGCGATCGTCGGGCCACGCATCAGGTCCTCGATGGTGAAGGTCCATCCCTGCCGTTCCACCGCGGCGCGCACCTGGATGCTCAGCATCGAGTCCCCGCCGAGCGCGAAGAACGAGTCGTGCACCCCCACCGCGTCGGTGCCCAGCACCTCCTGCCACGTCCGGTGCAGCAGCAGTTCCCGCTCGCCGGTGGGCGGTCGGGACCCGACCGCGCCCGACCCGACCGGCTCGGGCAGCGACCGGCGGTCCACCTTGCCGTTGCCCAGCACCGGGAACCGGTCGAGCACGACGACGTGGGCGGGCACCAGGTACTCGGGTAGTTCACCGGCCAGGTCCCGCCGCAGTGCTTCGGGATCCGGCGCCTTCCCGTCGGTGCCGGTCAGGTAGGCCACCAACCGCCGGTCACCGGCGCGCGGTTCCCACACCGTGACCAGTGCCTGCCCCACGCCGTCGCGGCGGCGCAGCGCCGCCTCCACCTCGCCGGGCTCCACCCGGAATCCGCGCACCTTGACCTGGTCGTCGACCCGTCCGAGGAACTCGATGGCGCCGTCCTGTCGGTACCGGCCCACATCGCCGGTGCGGTAGAGGACCCCGGTGCCGAACGGGTTGGGCACGAACCGCTGCGCGGTCAACTCCGGCTGGTTCAGGTACCCGGCGGCGACCTGCACCCCGCCGACGTACAGTTCGCCGGGCAGTCCGGCCGGCACCGGTTCCCCGCGCGGGTCGAGCAGGTGGATGCTGGTGTTGGCCACCGGGTGGCCGATCGGCACACCGGTCCGGGCGTCTTCGGGCCGGCACCGCCAGTGGGTGACGTCGATGGACGCCTCGGTGGGGCCGTAGAGGTTGTGCAACTCGGGCCCGTCGGTGCCGAACCGGTCGAAGAACGCCGCCACGGTGGCCGGGGTCAACGCCTCACCGCTACAGAACACCCGGCGCAGGCTGGTCAGCGGCGTGCCGGCGGTCTCGGCCAGGAACGCGTCGAGCATCGGCGGTACGAAGTGGACGGTGGTCACGTCGTGGCGTTCGATGGTGGCGGCCAGCCGGCGCGGGTCGCGGTGCTCACCGGGTTCGGCCAACACCAGTCGCGCACCGTTGAGCAGTGGCCAGAAGAACTCCCACACCGACACGTCGAAGGTGAACGGGGTCTTCTGGAGTACCGCGTCCTGCCCGGTCAACCGGTACTGCTCCTGCATCCACAGCAGCCGGTTGCACATCCCCCGGTGCGGCACCGCCACCCCCTTGGGGCGACCGGTGGAACCGGACGTGTAGATCACGTACGCGATGTCGTCGGGGCCCGACAGGGTGGTCGGGGTGGCCGGCACCGGCGGGTCGGGCAGGTCGTCAACGGCCACCGTCTGCCGGGCCAGCCCGTCCAGCAGGGGACGCAGCGGGGAACCGGTGACCAGCACGTCCAGTCCGGCGTCGGCCACCTGGAACTCCAGCCGCGCCCGGGGCAGGTCCGGGTCGAGCGGAACGTAGGCCGCGCCACTGAGCAGAACCCCCAGCAGGGCGACGACCAGACCCGGACCGCGGTGGTCGCACACCCCGACCCGGTCGCCCGGCCGTACTCCCCGCTCGCGCAGGTGGGCGGCCAGCCGGCCGGCGCGGTCGCACAGGTCGCGGTAGGTGAGTTGCTGGTCGCCTCGGCCGCCGACGACCGCGACGGCGTCGGGTCGTTGCCGGGCCTGGTCGACGACCAGTTCCGGCACGGTCCGGGACAGGTCGTAGGAACGCCGGGTGGTGTCGGCCCCACCCGCCTCGACCAGCGCCCGCCGCTGCCCGGGTTCCAACAGGTCCACCGTGGACAGCGGCGTGTCCGGGGTGGCCACCAGCCGGCCCAGCAGCGCGGTCAGGTTGGCGGCGAGGTCCTCGACGAAACTCTCCGGGTACAGGTCCCGGTTGTACTCCACCGTGCCGTGGATCCGCCCGTCGACCTCGGCGGCGAGCAGGGTGAGGTCGAACTGCGCGGTGCGGTGCTCCAACCCCACCGAGGTGAACTCCAGCCCGGCGACCCGCACGGCCGCATCCGGGTCGCGTACCCCGAACGCGGTGAGCCCGCGCTCGTCGAACTGTTGGGCACGCTGCCAGACGAACAGGATCTGGAACAACGGGGAACCGCCGGGGTCACGGTCCGGACGCAGCGTCTCGACCAGCCGGGGGAACGGGACCGTGGCATGGTCGAAGGCGGTCACGGTCTCCTCACGTACCCGTCCGACCAGGTCGTTGAACGTGGGGTCGCCGCGCAGGTCGGCCCGGACCACCACCGGGTTGACCAGGTAGCCGACCAGGTCGCGGAACTCAGGGTGGCTCCGCCCGGAGGTCAGCGTGCCCAGGCTGAACCGGTCGGCGTTGGCGTAGCGGGAGACCAGCACCTGGAAGGCGGCCAGCAGGGTGGCGAACCCGGTGGCGCGGTTGCCCTCGGCGACCGCACGCAGGGCGGCGGTGGTGTCCGGGTCGAGGGTGAACACCACCTTGCCGCCCCGGTGTCCGGGTCGGACCGGGCGGGTGTTCACCGGTATCCGCGCCGGCGGGTGGTCCTGGTCGAGCCGTGCCCGCCAGAACTCCACCGACGCCGCGGCCTCCGGTGTGGACAGCCAGTCACGCTGCCAGGTGACGTGGTCGGCGTAGGAGTGCGCCGCCGGCGGCAGTTCCACGTCCCGGCCGGTCGACAGCGCGGGATAGAGCAGGTCCAGTTCACGCAGGATCACGCCGAGTGACCAGAAGTCACCCACCAGGTGGTGCAGCACCAGCAGCAGGACGTGGTCGTCCGGCCCGCGTCGGAACAGCAGCACCCGGAACAGCAGTGGCCGGCGCAGGTCCATGGGTTGGTGGACCAGGTCGGTGAGCCGGCGCCGTAACTCCCGGTCGTCGCTGCCCTCGGCGTTGACCACCTCGAAGTAGTCCGGGTTGACCGGTTCCACCCGCCGGAACGGCGCCCGCGGGCCCTGGTGGAACGTGGACCGCAGGCTGGTGTGGCGGGCCACGATCCGGTCGAAGGCAGACCGCAGCGCCGCGGTGTCCAACCGGCCACGCACCCGGACCGCCTCCCCGACGTTGTAGGCGGTCGAGTCGGGGGCGGCCTGCTGGAGGAACCACAGCGCGGCCTGCCCGTCGGACAGGGGGAGTTCGGCGAAGTCCGGTTCGGTGGTGGTCGGGACCGGCAACGCGGGAGTGCCGCCGGGCCGGGGTGCGGTGGTGAGCAGGTCGGCGATGCTGGCGCCCTCCAGCAGGGGCCGCAGCGGCAGGTCGATGCCGGTGGTCCGGCTCACGCTGTCGCGGACCTCCAGCGCCAGGATGGAGTCCAGTCCCATCTCCACCAGCGGAAGGCGGCGGTCGACGGTGTCCGGGCGCATACCCAACGCGCCGGCGACGGCCGACACCAGTTGCTCGGCCACGTTGCTGGGTGACTCCACGCCCTGGTCGCCGGCGTGGGGTGGCCGGTCCGCTGTCGCGGGATGGTCGGTGGCGGGCGCCGTCGCCGCAGCCGGTGTCACGGCCG
>DATCWR010000258.1:0-6020 GCA_036566245.1 Mycobacteriales bacterium
CCCGACGGCGGTTCGGCCGGCCGGGCCGCCTACCTCGACGCGGTCTGCCGCCAACCGGGGTGACCGGGTCGACCGGCGGTCACCCCGGCCCGAGCAGTGTGCACAGCAGCGCGGCGGCCCTGGTCGGCTCGCCGAGTCGCAGCCGCCACACCCGGGTACGGGAGGCCACCTCGTGGGCCAGGTCGAACGCACGCCCGGGATGCCGCCAGTGGTTGAAGGACCGGGTCAACAGCGCGGCGGCGCCCTGCTGCGGGGACACCGGTTCCAGCGTGACCTCCTCGGTCGCGGCTCCGGCGGGGTGCCGGGCCAGCAGCACCAGGTGGTCGAGTACCAGCGGGGGGCGGGCGGATCGGGCACCCAACCGTGCCGCGGTGACCAGTTCGTCGCGCGGGCCGGCGGTCAGTCCCAGCGCGGACCTACTCCAGCCGGACAGTTCCAGCGGCCGTGGATAGGGCAGCACCCCGGCATCGCGCCAGTCCAGACACAGTGCCTCGTCGGAGACGTAGTCCAACCCGGCCCGCAGGCAGGCGGCGGTGAGCGTGCTCTTGCCCTGTCCGGACCTGGCGGGAAACGCCACCACCCGGCCGTGTCGGGCGACCACCCCGGCGTGCACGGCCAGGCATTCCGCATCCGACAGCGCCGCGGCGTTGAGGACGGCCAACACCTGACCGGTCGCCTCGTCCTGCTCCCGGACACCGGCATCCGGGTGCCCGTCGGCCGTGACCAGGTAACCGCCGTTCACCTGACGGACCGCCACCACCGGGCCGTGGGCGGACCGGTCCGGGCCCACCACGAAGACCTCCAGCAGTCGGCGCACCTCCGCGACCACGGCGGCCTCGCCGCGCACGGTGAACGGTCTGCCCACCAGGGACAGGTGCACCGTGTCGATCCGGATGTCGCGGGGCGGGTCTTTCGGGGCAGGAGTCTGGGACGGGATCACAGGAAACCGGCCGACACCAGTGCGTCGATGGTCATTCGCACGTCGCCACGGATCGCCTCGGGATCAGCGCCGTACGCCGCACCGAGCAGATCGACGATCTCCTCGAACGTGTGCTCACCGTCCACCAGTCGCCACACGTCACTGGCGGTCGAGTTCAGCAGCGCCGCGCCCTGGGTGTGTGGGTTGTACAGGCTGATGTCCTCGCCCAACTCGATGGCACGAATTCCCGGTTGTGGCGGACCGATCCGCTTGGCGGTCACTCGTCAGAGCGTAGTCGTTTGACCGAACGGGTGTTGATCGGTCGCAGGTGGTGCTACGTTCCGTTACTGGACGGTCGGTCTCACACTTTCTGGTCGCTGCGCGCCGCGCGTTGGAGAGTGGGATCTCAAGACTATGCCGTCTGCTGTCACGTGCCGGGGGGCTGGCACCGCGAACAGGTAACCAGGGGGGAATCGCAATGGGTCAGATACCCACTCCGGAAGAACCCACGCGAGTCGGCCTGGACCGACGCACCGCGCTCAAGCGGGGGGCGCTGGTGGGTGGTTCGCTGGTCTGGGCCGTGCCGGTGGTCCAGGCCGTGTCGCTGACCGCCGCGCACGCGGAGAGCCCGAGTTCGCCGCCGCATGGCGGTCCTCCGGCGGGTCCTCCCGGAAACCCACCCGAGATGCCTCCGCCGAACCAGCCGCCCAACCAGCCGCCGGTCGCACCTCCTGCCGGTGGTCCGCCGCCGGTGTCACCTCCGGCCTCACCGCCGGCGTCACCCCAGGCCAGGGGCGAGCTGGCGTTCACCGGGCCGGGACTGCCGGTGGTACCCACCGTCGCGGTGGCCGCGAGCCTGATCGCCACCGGTGCCGCCGCCCAGGCGGTGGGTCGGCACCGCGACCCCGATCTCGACGACGCCGAGGACGACCTGGCCTGAGTCTCGGGCCGGATCCGCCCGGACGGGGTCAGGGGCGGAACCAGGCGGTCCGCCACGGGGCGCCCAGGTTTTCCAGTTCGCCCACCGTGGTGGTGCGGTAGCCGGCGTGGTCGAGGAGGTCGAGCAGTCGGCGGGTGACCTCGCCACGGTCGAACGTGGGCGCGGGGGTGGGATCCCCGTCGGGTACCTCGAACCCGTCGTGCAGCAGCACGACCGCGCCGGGGTGCAGGCCGTCCATGACCCGCCCGGCCACCTCGGCCGCCGGACCGTCCACCCAGTCCCGGGCGCTGGGACCCCACACCACCGGGTCCAGCCCGACCCGGCGGATGGCCAACCGGGTACGGAGGGTCTGCGACCCGTAGGGCGGCCGGAAGTAGCGCACCGGCCGGCCGGTGACCGTCTCCAGTCTGGCGCGTCCCTCGGCCAACACGGGTACCACCCGGTGGTTGGGCAGGGTGGTCAGCCGGGTGTGGTCGATACCGTGCAGGCCGATCTCGTGCCCGGCATCCAGTACCGCGCGGACCAGGTCCGGGTGGCGTTCGGCCCGGTACACCAGGGGAAAGAAGGTGGCCCGCACACCGGCCCTGGCCAACGCCGCCAACACCGCCGGGGTGTGCTCGGGGTCCGGGCCGTCGTCGTAGGTGAGCGCCACCACCCGGTCGTGGGTGTGCGCCCCGCGCAGCGAACCGACCGGTGCCAGCGCCCGGTCGGTGATCCGGCGTACGGCCCGCCGACCGCCGCGTGGTAACCGGGCCGCGATCACCCGGGTGAGACTGCTCCGCATCCGGCCATGATGGCCCCACCTGTCGGTGCTGGTCACCGGGATCGGAACGATCGCGCCGCAGTGCTCCTCGACCTCCCGGTCCGAAGGCCGGAGCACCGGCCCCCGTTTCGGTAGCGTGAACCGGGTGTGGCGACTGTCCGTGTCACGACCGACACGAGGCGCTGTTGTCGGGTCGGGTGCCCGTGGGGACCACCGCGCCGGCCGGTCTCGGAGGTGGGTGGGATGAGGCGCTGGCCGGTGCTGTTGGTCGGCATGATGGGTTCCGGGAAGAGCACCGTCGGGCTGGTGCTGGCCGGGCGGCTGGGCGTGCCGTACGTGGACAACGACGAGCAGGTGCGCGAGGTCACTGGGCGGACCGTGCCGCAGATCGCCCGGACCGACGGGGTGGCCGGAGTGCGCGCGGTCGAGGCCGACTACCTGCGCGCGCTGGTGGCCCACCCCGAGCCGGTGGTGGCCGGGGTGCCCGCCGGTGTCGTCCTCGACCCGACCCTGCGCGTGCTGCTGCGTACCGGCGGGTTCACCGTGTGGCTGCGGGCCCGTCCGGCCACCCTGGCCGCGCGGGTGGGGGCCGGTGCGGGCCGACCCTGGTTGGCCGGTGATCCCGAGCGGGTACTGGCCACGATGGCCGCCGAGCGGGCCGACTGGTACGCCGAGTCGGCCCGACTTGTGGTGGACGTGGACGATCTGACCGCCGACCAGGTCGCCGACCAGATCATGGCTGCGCTCGACACCTGATACCCGGCCGAGGAGACAGGAGAGTGGTATGGGCGGCTTTCCCGCGATGATCGTGCCGGTCGGACATGTCGAGCCGGTGCCCCGACGCATCCGCGCTGTGCTCGCCGGCGAGACGATCTTCGACACCACGAACGCGCGCTACGTCTGGGAGGTGCCGTTCTATCCCCGGTACTACGTGCCGGTCGCCGACGTGAACCCGGCGGTACTGGTCGACGAACAGCACACCGAGCAGTCACCTCGGGGAGAGGTCAGGCGTTACGGGCTGCGTGTCGGCGATGTCTCGCGCCCTGGTTCGGCACGTGTCCATACCGACGGTTCTCCCGGCCTGGCTGGAATGGTGCGGTTCGAGTGGGACGCCCTGGACGCGTGGTTTGAGGAGGACGAGGAGGTCTTCGTCCATCCACGCAACCCGTACGCCCGGGTCGACGCGCTGCGCTCCACCCGCCGCGTGCGGATCGAACTCGACGGCGTGGTGCTGGCCGAGTCGTCGTCGCCGGTGATGGTCTTCGAGACCGGACTGCCGACCCGGTACTACCTGAATCGCACCGAGGTCAACCACGAGCACCTGGTCCCCAGCGACACGGTGACCTCCTGCCCATACAAGGGCCGGACCAGTCACTACTGGTCGGTCCGGATCGGCGAGGCCCTCCACCGGGACCTGGCCTGGGCGTACGACTTCCCGACCAGGCAACTGGCCCCCATCGCCGGGATGGTGGCGTTCTACAACGAGCGGGTCGACGTGATCCTCGACGGCCAACGACTGGACCGCCCGGCCACCCACTTCGGGTGAGCCTGGTCAGGCACCGTGGTAGAGGCGGTCCAGATCGACGAGCTGGACGGTGTCGGTGGCCGAGGCCCGGGCGCGTAGTTCGTCGGTGAAGCCGACACCGCTGAAGCACAGCAGCCGGGTGTCATCTGTTCCGGTTCGGTCGCGGGCCCGCAGCAGGTCACGGATGTGTTCCAGCCGGCGCAGGTCGGCGACCCCCATTGTGGTGTTCCACTTTGCCTCGCCGATCGCCACCAGCGTCTCGCGCTCGTCGCCGGCGCGGCCGAACACCGCGACGTCCACCTCGTGGCTGGTGCGGGTCGCCGGATCGGGCACCGTTCCGGACCGGACCCGGATCCGGTGACCGCCCAGTGTGCTGTCTGCCGCGTACCAACGGGTCCACGTGCGGCAGAGTCGCTCGAAGTGTGGGCCGACGACCTTGCTGTGGAAGGTGTGCTGGGTGCGTGCCCATACCTGCTCGGCATGACCCGGGCGTTCCAGATCGCTCCACTCCGGCCGCATCACGGCGTGGTAGAAGGTCAGGATCGGTTCGGCGATGCGGTAGGTGGACCGCCGACCGTGGAAGGCGTCCGGCTCGTGGCTGACCAGGCCGACGTCGGTCAGTACGGTCAGTGCGTGGCCCAGGTCGGTGGCCTTACGGGACAGGTAGCTGGCTATGCCACTTCGGGTGTTGTTGCCGGTGGCGATCGCGGTCAGCACGCCGTGGTAGAGCGCCACGTCGCGCAGGTCGGGCTCTTCGGCCAGGAGGAACCGGGCCTCACGGAACAGCGGGCGACCGGGATTCAGTACGTTGCGGCACACCCACGGTCCGAAGTCTCGGTGACCGTCGGGTGTGTCACCGAGGGTGAACTCCCGGGCGTAGGCCGGGGTACCACCCACCACGGCGTGTACGAGCAGGGCGAGTGACGGATCGGTGATTCCCCAGAAGGTCGCGGCGAGCCGGTAGTCAAGAGTGGGTACCACCAACTCCAGACTCGCCCGACCCCGCAGCGGCGCGGTGCCGGTCAGCAGTCCGCCCATGAATGGCAGCGCTGATCCACAGAGCAGCAGCCGGGCGGCCGAGTGGTTCCGGCGGGCACCCGGACCGAGGGCACGCTGCAACAGGGACGGCAGTTCGGGGGTCGCCCGGGCCAGGTAGGAAAACTCGTCCAGGACCACGGGCACGGGTCGATCTCCGGGTAGGGACATCAGCGCGTCCACCGCCTCGTCCCAGTGGTCGAACCGGTAGGGACCTGGTTGTTCGCTGTACCGGGCCAGGGCGGTTCCGAGTTGCCGAAGTGACTCGGCCTGGGTCGCCTCGGTGGCGGCGAAGTAGAACCCACCGGTGGCCTGGCACAGTGCGTCGAGCAGGAATGTTTTGCCCTGTCTGCGGCGCCCGCTCACCACGCCGAGGGTCGCCTGTCGGCCAGCGAGTGTGACGAATCGGGTGAGTTCTGACCATTCATAGTCACGGTCGAACATGGTCGGAGGTTTTCTCAGCACCAACTCACGCACCTCTCGGACCAATGAGGACCGTACCTATTATAGGTACACTTATAATAGGCCCTCGCTGACCGAACCCGGCCCTACCGGGCACCGGTGGCGGGGTGTCGTGGTGGACGGGACCCACCGGCGCCCAGACGGCGTGGGGCGTACGCTCGGGTGCAACCCCCAGACCCTTTTCCGGTTCGGGGGCGTGTGTGCTGCCCATCTGATGCTTCCGAGCCACACAGGGACCGATGACGCTCGCCGGACTGCTCGACCTTCTTCTTTCTGACCCCACCCTCGCGCGTGCCGTGCGCGCCGCCGACGCGCCCGCGTTGGACGTGTCCGGGCCGCCCTCGCTGCGACCGTTCCTGGCCGCCGCGCTGGCCGC
>DATCWR010000272.1:0-13833 GCA_036566245.1 Mycobacteriales bacterium
GGGACGCTTCGGGTGCGTAACCTGAGCGCCTACCACGGCGAGTTGCCGGCGATACGGGACGTGTCGCTGACCATCCGACCGCGGTCCGTCACCGCGCTCATCGGCCCGTCCGGATGCGGCAAGTCAACCCTGCTTCGCACCCTGAACAGGATGCACGAGACGGTGCCCGGCGCGCGGGTGACCGGCACCGTGCTGTTGGACGACCAGGACGTCTACGGCCCCGACATCGACCCGGTCAGGCTGCGACGGGTGGTTGGCATGGTGTTCGGCCGGCCGAACCCGTTTCCCACCATGTCGGTGTTCGACAACGTTGCGGTCGGACTGCGGTTGGCCGGTCGGGGACGGCCAGGCCGCCGGGATCGGTCGCGCGGCCGTAGGTCGGGTTCGGGGTCGGGGCTGGACGCGGCGGTGGAACGCGCGCTGCGCCAGGCCCACCTGTGGACAGAGGTCGCCGACCGGCTGGACCGGCCCGCGGTGTCCCTGTCCGGCGGACAACAACAGCGGTTGTGTATCGCCCGGGCGCTCGCGGTCCAACCGTCGGTACTGCTGATGGACGAACCGTGCTCGGGGTTGGACCCGGCCTCGACCCTGGCCATCGAGGACCTGGTCACCGAGTTGAAGGAGCGCTGCACCCTCGTGCTGGTCACCCATGACCTGGGCCAGGCCGCCCGGGTCAGTGACTCGACCGCGTTCCTGGCCGCGCCGGCGGTGGGACAGCCGGGTCGATTGGTCGAGTACGGCGAGACCGGGGCGCTCTTCCGGAACCCCACCGACCCGCGCACCGAGGCCTTTCTCACCGGACGCTACCTGTGACATCCCGGTGCTGGTCGGTTCGGGCCGCCTGACCGGTGTTTGCGGCTCTCGACAGATCTGTCCCGGTACCGTCGGTGCATGAGCCGTACCCGTCAGGTCTCTGACTCCCTCGTGATCGCGGCACCCGCCAACCGGATCTTCGACATCCTCGCCGACCCCCGTCAGCACTCCCGGATCGACGGCTCGGGCACGGTGCGGGGCGTGGTCACCGGACCGGACCGGCTGTCGCTGGGTGCCCGGTTCGGCATGCGGATGCGGATGGGTGCGCCCTACCGGGTCACCAACGTCGTGCTGGAATTCGAACCGGACCGACGGATCGCCTGGCGGCACGCTGGTCGGCACGTGTGGCGCTACGAGTTGACCCCGGAGGGCGACGGCACCCGGGTCACCGAGACGTTCGACTGGTCACCGGCCCCGCTGCGGCTGCTGCTCGACCGCAGTTGGATCCCGCGCTCGAACGCCCGGGCGATCACGGCTACCCTGCGGCGGCTCAGGGAGGTTGTCGAGGAGGGAGAGGTCGAATGACACTGCTGTGGGTGCTCGGTCTGCTCCTGATCGGACTGATCGCCGGCGGCATCGCCCGGATCTTCGTACACACCGGAACCCGGCTGGGCTGCCTGGGTACCGCGTTGCTCGGCGTGGTCGGTTCCTACCTGGGCGGGTCGCTGGGCGCGGTGCTGTTCGACGAACGACTCGACCTGCGGCGCAGCCACACCTTCCTGGGTGCCGTTCTCGGTTCGATCATCGCCCTGGTGGTGCTGCGCGCGATCAACTCCACCCGCCGGCGATAGGCCGGTGGACTGACCACAACGGCTAGGACCCGCAGGCGGTGTCGGCGGCGTTGATGGCACCGGACGGGGTTATCGGACCGTTCGGGTGCGCCGGTGCGGCACCGCCACCGGTGCTGGCCGGCTGGTAGGGGTCACCGACCTTCACCTGCTGCACACCGTTGTAGTTGCCACCCACGATCAGTGCCACCGACGCCTGGTAGTTCGGGTCCTCCTTGAGCACCGACCCGGGCACCGCGGCGGCCAGCGTGCGGGCCGCGTCGATGTTGCCCGGCCCGTAGTGCACCTCCGAGGTGGCCAGCCCACTGGCCTGGGTACCGATGTCGGCGATGGTGAACCCGATCACCGACAGGCTGTCGCGCACCCTGCCGGCCAGCCCGTTGGTGCCCACCCCGTTGTAGACGAGCACCCGAACGTCCTCGGGGGCCACCGTGATCTTCGGGGTGTTCGCCGACTTGGCGGGCTTGGGTGCGGCGCTGGTCGGGGTCGCGCTGGGCTGGGAGCTCTGGTCGTTGATGATCGAGTCGAACAGCACCCGGTTCTTGTCGTCGTCCAGCAGCACCCGGCCACCCTTCGGGTTGCTCGGGTCGTTCGGGTCGTAGGCACGGTTGGCGATGAACGGGGTGAGGAAGCTGACGCTGCCCGGGTCCAGGCCGTGCAGCGCGGTGGCCAGGTCCTTGAGGTCACTGATGTGGGTGCCCTGGTCCATGGTCAGCGACTTGGTGGCCGCGTCCAGGAAACGCTGGAGCTTCACCGGGTTGAGCAGCACGTCGCCGCTGGTCGCCTTGCGCAGCATCGCGCCCAGGAACCGCTGTTGGCGCTCAATGCGGTCCAGGTCGCTACCGTCTCCCAACGCGTGACGGGCCCGCACGTAGGCCAACGCCTGGGCGCCGTCGAGCAGGTTGTCCCCGGCGCGCAAGCGCAGCCCGCTGTCCTTGTCGAAGGCAGGGACGGTGGAACACATCGTGATCCCGCCCAGCGCGTGCACCATGTTCTGGAAGCCGTTGAAGTCGACCTGCACGTAGTGGGTGACCGCGATCCCGGTCAGCTTCTGCACGGTGCGGATGGTGCAGTTCGGCCCACCGATGGTGAAGGCCGAGTTGAACTGGCCCTTCTGCTCCACCGTGGACTCGCCGTTGGACCGGACACAGGGCGGGATGTCCACCCAGGAGTCCCGGGGGATGCTGATCAGGATGGCCCGATCGTGGTCGGGCGACAGGTGCGCCAGGATGGTGGTGTCCGACCGGGCGCCTTCCACGTCCGTACCGAACTGCCCGTCGGTGTTGGCCCGGGAGTCCGACCCGATGAGGAGGAAGTTCTCCGCGTTCCTCTGCTTGTCCGCCTGCCGGATGTTCTCGTCCTTGGTCTGGAGCACGTCGACCCGATTGATGTTGCCGTCCAGGTGTTTGTACTCGTAGACCAGATACCCGCCGGCCAGCAACACCAGCACGCCGAGCACGGCCACGCCGCGTTTGGCGTAGTAGGTCCAGCGACGTTTGTTCCCGCCGTCCGCGCCGCCCTCGCCGCCACCGCGCCGGTGCCGTCCCCCGGCGGCGTCCGGATCGGACGGTGACAGGTCGTACCGACCGTCCTGGTACGGGTCGTCGTACGGGTCGTCGTGGTACGGGTCGCCGTCCCGATCTCCGCGTCCGGTACCGTCCCGGTACGGACCGGCTCCCTCGGCGTAGGCGACCGGCACGGGTAGCCGGTCGTCGGCGCGATACGGCTCCGGATACCGGCCGTCGGCATGTGCCGAGGCGCGGCGTCGGTGGTCGTCCGGGTACTCGGGTCGGTCCGCCCGCCGGCCCCCGTACAGCTCCTCGCCGTACAGTCCGTCAACGCGGCGCGGGTGGACCGGGCGCTGGCTTCCCGCCGACCGCGGCTCGATGGTCTGGCGTGGATCCGCGGCGTAGGAGGCTGGTTGGCGGGCCTGCGGACGCGCGGCATCCGGGCCTCGTCCGGCCCGGTGCGGGCTCTGCTCGGCCCACCCGCCGCGCTCGACCTCTCGATCGGAGCGGCGGCCGGCTGGTCGGTCCTGGGAGGACGGAGCTGTCGGGACGTCGCGACGGTCTCCTCGACCGCGCCGGTCGTGTCCGCCGTACGCGCCGTACCGGTCCTCCCGATCACCCGGGTCGCGGCGACCTGAACCATCGTCATAACGGCGCTGCCGCTCCTGCTGGCCGCGCGGCTCGGCATGGCCGGCGCGGTCGTCGCCCCGGTCCTGCCGCGGGTACCAACCGCCGCGCCGGTCGGCACGGGCACCCCGGTCGATCCGGTCAGCGTGACCGGCCCGTTCGGCCCTGTCCACCCGATCCGGAGTCGTCCCCCAACTGGCGCCTGCCTGCGCGGCCCGTCGGTCCTGTCGGGCCCGGGTGTACCGGTCGTCCGGTGGAGTGGACGGTGACTCGTACTCCTCGCGGCCATGGCGTCTACGTGGGGGCATCGCGTCGTGCGGATCGGTCACGACGTTCCGACCCCCTGTCGGTCGCAGGCTACGGGCTCGTAAACGGGATGTACCACGGTGGAACCGGCACGTCTGGCTGAGGCACCGAGGGTCGATGGTACGGACCCGACGCAAGCCGCGCGATACCCCTCAGCGAAGGATGCCGGTGTGACCCAGTGAGTAGCGTCCTGGTTGCGGCCAGACGCACAGACCATGCGGCCCGTCACCAACCGGGATGCGGCTGATCAGGTGTCCGTCCGAGGTCCGGATGGCGTACACGACGTTGTCGTACCGACCAGACAGCCACAGTACCGATCCGTCCGCTGACACTCCGCCCATGTCGGGACTTCCCCCGCCGGGCAGATGCCAGGTCGTGATCGGACGTTGGGTGGCCAGGTCCAGCACCGTGATGGTGCCCTCGCCGCGGTTGGTGATGAACAACCGTCGGGAGTCACGATCCACATACAGTCCGTGGGTGCCCTGCCCGGTCGCCAGGAACCGCACCACCCGTCGGGCCTCCCCGTCGATCAGGTAGACACCGTTGGCCTTCATGTCCGCCACGTAGAAGGTCCGGCCGTCCGGTGACAGCTTGACGTCCTGCGGCATACCGTCTGGCACCTGGTCGAGTTGGATGGTGCGCAGGTACTTCCGGGTCGCGACGTCGACCACGACCATCCGCCCCGCGAACTCACAACTGGCCAACAGCAGTCGGCCGTCGGCGGTGAAGTCCATGTGGTCCACGCCCTCGCACATGGGCAGACTCAGCCGGTCCTCCAGCTTCCAGGTGTGCGGGTTGTAGAAGTCCAGCCGCCGGTAGGCCTCGGCCACCACGATTCCGTACCGGCCGTCCGGGGTGAAGTACAGGTTGTACGGGTCCTGCACGTCCAGCGGGGTGCCGGCTTTGCCGGTGCGCGGATCGATCGGGGTCAACGAGCCTCCGGGCACCCGGTCCGCGGCCACGTAGAGGGTGCGCAGATCGTAGGACGGCACCACGTGCTGGGGTTCGTCCCCACCCGGGAACCGGTCGATCACCTTCATGGTCTTCTGGTCGATGACGTACACGTCGTCGCTCTTGGTGTTGGGCACGTAGACCAGGGCACGGTGGTCGCGCACGACCGGGCTGAGTTTTCCGGCCGCGTCGGCGGCGTAGACGTCGTGGGTGTCCAGCGGTGGCGGCATCCCGGCCAACAGCGGCTTGCCACCGGGCCACACCGCCGACGGTGAGGCGGCCGGGGTGGTGTGCGCCGGTGCGGCGGCGTGATGCGAACCCGCGGCATGCGGTTCGCTCCCCGGGTTGTCCGAGGCCGCGCATCCGGGGCTGGCCACCAACATGATCACCAGCACAGCGACCCGAACGACTCTCCGCGTGGTCACCGCAACCGCCCCGGTCGCGGCGCCCGTCATGGGCGCTCTGGACACGGACCGTGGCTGAGCACTCACAGGACGAAAGCCTAGACGCCCCTGGCCGTCGGATCGGGCACCACGTGCTGTCGGCGTGGTACAGGGCATCTAGGTAGTCAGTGGCACAGAGTCGGTCAGTTGACGCGAAGCAAACCATGGGCACCGGCAGTTGCACTAGTTTTCGCCCCGGTGCCAAGGGGGCGATGCTGCCACGTGGGACAGGACCACGACGAGGTTCCCACGCCGGCCAGGCACAGGCACCACGGGGAAGGACCGTGGTCCTCCCCCGCTGGGGGACAGGGGGATCGATGGGTCAGCACCGACACGGCAGAACCGGCGGCCGGCGGCGATGGCCGCGAACGGCCACGGTCGGGCTGGTGGTCCTGGTCGGACTCGGCCTGGTCGGCACGGCCGTGGTGGCCAGCACCAGCAGCGCCGGACCCGGATGCGACGCTCCCACCGCCACCACCGGCACGATCGAGGTCGGGGTGGACCCCACAGCCATGGGTTGGTTGGCCGACCTGGCCGAACGATACGACCGGGCCGGGCACCGGGTGGATGGTCGGTGCGTGCGAGTGAACCTGACCGCCATGGACGCCACCCGGGCCGCCGCCGCACTACAGTCCACGCCCTACCCGGGTGCCGGGCAGCCGCCGGTGGTGTGGGTACCGCAGTCCAACGCACTCCTGGACCTGGTTCGGGCCAACCCGGGCAGCGCCGGGGTGCTGCCGGCCCGGGCGCCCTCGATCGCCTCCTCGCCACTGGTGCTGGCCGCACCACCGGACGCCGTCACCTCGCTGAGCCTGGGGCGACCAGCACCACCGAACCTCGGCGACCTGCTGAAACTCGCCACCGACCGGAACGGATGGGGTGCGTTGGGGCATCCCGAGTGGGGACCGATGCGGTTCTCCCTGGTCGACCCGTCCGACAGTGCGGTGGGTACCAGCGTGCTGGTCGCGCTGGCCGGGGTCAGTACCGGGGTGCCGGCCCGTGCGGTGACCCCGGCGACCTTCACAATGACCGAGGCCAAGGCCGGCATGCTGGGCTTTGTCCGCGCCACCGCCGTACGGGCGAAGAACACCGGGGAACTGCTGCGTCAGATCCGGGCCAGCGACAGCCCCGGCGCGGCGATCAGGTCGTTGGGCCTGATCGCACTGACCGAACAGGACGTGTGGAACTACGACGGGAGTTCGCCGGCCATCCCGCTCAGGGCCCTCTACCCGTTCGGCGGCGCACTCGCCGCGGACTACCCGTACGTGCTGGCGACCGGCGACTGGGTGAACGAATTCGACCGGCGGGCGGCCACCGACTTTCGGGACTGGCTGACCAGCCCGGCCACCCGGTCGACGCTGTCCGGGTACGGCCTACGTTCACCGGACGGCACGTCCGCCGGCCTACAGACCGACGGACGGGGCATCGCACCGGACCGGTTCGCTCCGGTGCCCACGGCCGATCCGCACACGTCCCGGGTGGCCCGAGGATCGTGGCGACTGCTCACCAAACGGGTGCTCACCCTGGCCGTGATCGACGTGTCCGGGTCCATGGGTGCCCGGGTGAAGGGCACCGACTCCACCAAACTGGAACTGGCCACGCAGGCCGCCCGTAACGCACTGCGGTTCTACGGCGACCAGGATGACGTCGGGTTGTGGGAGTTCTCCACCGGCCTGACCGGTGGCGTGGACCATCGGGAACTCGTCCCGCTGGGTCCGGCGGCCGGCATGTTCCACGGGATGACCCGCCGTCAGGCACTCGACCAGGCCTACCGCTCGCTGCGACCGCAGAACAGCACCGCCCTGTACGACACCGTTCTGGCCGCCTACACCGCGGCCCAACGGGCCTACCGTCCGGACTCGGTGAACACCGTGGTGGTACTGACCGACGGCACCAACGAGGACAACGACAGCATCTCGCTGTCCACCCTGCTGTCCCGACTGGCCGACGCCCAGAACCCGGCCCGTCCGGTACACATCATCACCATCGCCTACGGCGACCAGGCCAACACCGAGGTGCTCGAGCAGATGGCGGCGGCCACCGGTGGACTGTCGTTCTCCTCACCAGACCCCCGCGACATCGGCGCGGTGTTCCTGGACGCGCTCACGTCCCTGAGTACCTGATCACGCGCGTTGCTGGGGCGAAGCCTGGCTCCGGAGTTGGCAGTTGGATCAACTCCGGAGCATGAACCACAGCGCGACCACGGCGCCGACCGTCATCGCCGGGGTCAGGAACAGCGTCTCCAGCCTGTTCCCGGTGTGCGAGATCAGTGGGATACCGAACCGGTGTCCCCACGGCCACAGCAGTGGGCAGCCGCGCTCGGTGAGACAGTCACCGGCCAGGTGCACCAGACAGCCGACCGCGACCAGGTACGGCAACCAGCCCGGCAGGTTCGGCAACCACCGTTCCACCACCAGGGTGCCCACCACCGACTCGGCGACCACCACACCCCAGGAGCGGATTCCCTCTCCCGGCGGGCACAGGTGTAACGCCCGGCAGGCCAGGCCCAGCAGGAGAAACACCAGGGGCAGCACGAAGTACTGTCCGAGGTAGTGCTCACCCGCCCAGGTACCGATCCCCATGAGTCCGGCGAAGAAGAAGGAGTGCGTGGCGTGCCGGTGCCCGCCGGAGACGAAGTTCACCCCCTCGGCGAGTAACCGGGACACCGGTCCGAGGAAGTGCGCGATCGTCCCCTCAGGATGATCGAGGTCGGGCAGCAGCGCTGCCCCCGCGCACAGCAGGGTGCCGACCAGCACGTCCTGGGGTGACAGCGTGGTGGCGAACAGCGGTGGCACGGTGGGCGCGAGCGCCGCCCACGCGAGCGCACCGCTGGTCGCGTGTGAGTGCCCGAGCACAGCCCAGGAAGATAGCAGTCCAAACCATCAGTCTTACGGCCAGCCTGGACCGGCCGAACGCCGGCGCACCCGTCGGTGGGCACACGGTGGTGACCGACGGTTGCCGACCGTGTGCGAGGATGCCCGCCGTGTCGTTCTACGCCGATCTACATATCCATTCCCGGTACTCGCGGGCCTGTAGCAAGGACTGCGACCTGGAACACCTGACCTGGTGGGCACGACGCAAGGGAATATCGCTGGTGGGTACCGGCGACTTCACCCATCCGGCCTGGAACGACCACCTGCACGAGATGCTGGTACCCGCCGAACCCGGCCTGTTCCGGCTGCGTGAGGACGTGCAGCAGGCGGTGGACCGCACCCTGCCGGCCAGTTGCACCGGCCCGGTCCGGTTCATGCTGTCGGTGGAGATCTCCACCATCTACAAACGCGACGACCGCACCCGCAAGGTGCACCACCTGGTGTACCTGCCCGACCTGGACGCGGTGGACCGGTTCAACCGGGCGCTGGGCCGGATCGGCAACCTGGGTTCGGACGGTCGGCCGATTCTCGGTCTGGACTCCCGTGACCTGCTGGAGATCACCCTGGAGTCCAGTCCGGACGGCTACCTGGTGCCCGCGCACGTGTGGACACCGTGGTTCTCCGCGATGGGGTCCAAGTCGGGGTTCGACGCGATCGCCGACTGCTACGTGGATCTGGCCGACCACATCTTCGCGATCGAGACCGGACTGTCCTCCGACCCACCGATGAACTGGCGGGTGTCCAGTCTGGACAAATATCGACTGGTGAGTAACTCCGACGCGCACTCGCCGCCGAACCTGGGCCGGGAGGCGTCGGTCTTCGCCACCGACCTGGACTTCTTCGCCGTCAGGGACGCACTGCGCACCGGCGACGGGTACGCCGGTTCGGTGGAGTTCTTCCCGGAGGAGGGTAAGTACCACCTGGACGGACACCGCAACTGCAAGGTCCGGCTGGAGCCCGCGGTGACCCGGGAACACGGTGGACGCTGTCCGAGTTGCGGTCGGGCGCTCACCGTCGGGGTGCTGCACCGGGTGGAGGCGCTGGCCGACCGGCCCGAGGGCACCCGCCCGGAGCGGACCTCGGCATACCGGAACCTGATCCCGCTGCCCGAGATCACCGGAGAGATCCTCGGGGTCGGCCCGAAGAGCAAGCGGGTGGTCGGTCAGGTGTCCGACCTGGTCGCCCGGCTGGGACCGGAACTGAACATCCTGACCGACGTTCCGGTCGCCGACATCGAACGGGCCGGCGGCAGCCTGTTCGCCGAGGCGGTGTCCCGACTGCGCCGGGGCGAGGTCATCCGGCAGGCCGGCTACGACGGCGAGTACGGCGTGATCAGGCTGTTCGAACCGGGCGAGGTGGGTCGCCCCGCGCGCGGTACCGCGCTGTTCGAGATCGAACTCGACCAGCCACGGCCCCCGGCCGCCCGGACGCCCACACCCACGGCACGGCCGACACCGGCAGCGCAACCAGCAGCGCAGCCGGTACCACAGACCCCGCCCTCGGGTGAACCAACCGAACCACCAGAGCCCGTCGAACCGTTGCTCACCGGCATGGAACAGGTGGGTACCGGGCTGCTGGACCGGCTCGATCCGGACCAGCGTGCCGCCGCCTCGGTGACCACCGGCCCGCTGCTCATCGTCGCCGGTCCGGGCACCGGCAAGACCCGCACGTTGACCCACCGGATCGCACACCTGGTCCGCGACCTGGGTGTCCCGGCGCAACGCTGCCTGGCCATCACCTTCACCAGGCGGGCCGCCGACGAACTGCGGGAACGCCTGGCCACGCTGGTGCCCGACCAGGCCGCCGACATCCTGGTGGCCACCTTCCACGGGCTGGGGTTGCAGATCCTGCGCGAGAACTGCGAACGGGTCGGCCTGACCACCGACTTCCGGATCGCCGACGAGGCGGAACGACTCGCCCTGCTCGGGCAGTTCGCCGGTTCGGCGGCGCGGGCGCGTCGGCTGCTCACCGAGGTGTCCCGGTACCGTCGGTCACACACCGGTTCGGGCGCCGGAACGAACACCGACCACGGCGAACCAGACCCGCACACGGCCGAGGCGGTGGCCTGGTACACCAAGGCGCTGCGGGCCCGGGACCTGGTCGACTTCGACGATCTGGTCGCGCTCCCGGTGGCACTGCTCACCGACGACCCCGACCTGGCGCGGACCTACCGACAGCGCTGGGACTCGGTCTCGGTGGACGAGTACCAGGACACCGACGAGACCCAGTACCGACTGCTCAGACTGCTGGTGCCCGCGGACGGCAACCTGTGTGCGATCGGCGACCCGGACCAGGCCATCTACCGGTTCCGTGGCGCGGACGTGGGGTTCTTCCTGCGGTTCGGGGTGGACTATCCGACCGCCACCCGGGTGTCACTCACCCGCAACTACCGGTCCACCGCGCCGATCGTGGCCGCCGCCGTGCAGGCCATCGCGCCGGGCACCCTGGTGCCCGACCGGGTACTCGACCCGATGCGCCGCGAACCTGGCGCGGCCCGGGTCGCGGTGCACCAGGCCGCCACCGAACAGGCCGAGGCCGAGTTCGTCGCCCGCACCGTCGACCAACTCCTGGGTGGCTCGTCGTTCCACTCGCTCGACAGTGGGCGGGTGGACGGGCACGGCACCGCCGGGTTGGTCGGTTCGTTCGCCGACATCGCGGTGCTGTACCGCACCGACGCGCAGGCCAGGGTGGTGGCCGAGGCGCTGACCCGGGCCGGCATGCCGTTCCAGAAACGCTCACACGACCGGTTGGCCGACCGCCCGGGAGTGCGGGCGGTGCTTGCCGAGTTGCGGTTCGCCGAGCAGCCGGTGGACGGGAGACCTCCGGTCAGCGACCCGAGTCCGGTGCTCGACCGGATACGACGGATCGCCCGGGCGCTGGTCGGGCGGCTGCCCACGCACGCGGCCAACGCCGACGAGCAGGCCGCCGAGTTCCACACGGCGGTGGAACTGCTCGCCCCGCTGGCCGAACGGTGTGGGTCGGACCCGGCCCGGTTCACCGCCGAGTTGGCGCTGGGGGCAGAGGTGGACACCTGGGATCCTCGGGCCGACCGGATCTCGCTGCTCACCCTGCACGCCGCCAAGGGGTTGGAGTTCCCGGTGGTGTTCGTGGTCGGTTGCGAGGACGGCCTGCTGCCACTGCGGCTGCCCGGTGAACAACCGGACGAGGCGTCGGTGGCCGAGGAACGCCGGTTGTTCTTCGTGGGCATGACGCGGGCCCGGTCGTACCTGTGTCTGAGTCACGCCCGGCAGCGCACCCGGTTGGGGGTGAACCGACAGGCCCCGCCGTCCCCGTTCCTCGCCGACATCGACCCGGCGCTGTGTGAGCGGGTGGGCGAGACCACTCCGCGCCGGGCACGAGCCACCCAGATGCGGTTGCTGTAGGCGGTTCGGGCCCTCGTCGGGGCGTGGTCAGCGACCGCTGGCCAGGCCCAGCAGGTAGCGGGGCCCGGACCGGACCGCACCGACCAGGCCGGGGGCGGTACTCGGACGTGCCGCGCAGGCGCTCTCGATCGCCCTGGTGACCACCCGGGCGCCGACCAGACAGCGGTTCCGCTCGGCCGGCGGCCAGATCCACCGCACCGCACCGGTGGATCCGATCCGGGTCGGTGGCGCCACCAGGAACGATCCCGCGCCCAGATGCCGGATGTCGGGCGTGACCGCCGGGTCCGGATCGGGGTTCCCGCCCGGGGCGACGAGGAACTGCCACCGTCCCTGCGGGGTGCGGGCGACCGGGCCCACCGGCACACCGTCCTCTCGCATCATCCGCAGCACCGGTGGACCAACATGGGCCGGCACGTCGAGCACCTCGAAGTTCCCACCGACCGGCAGCAGGATGGCGTGTGGGCGGCTGGCCCACCACCAGTCGACCGCTGCCGGGCGGGTGCTGGCCTGGTCCCGCCAGTCCGGGTCGACCGGGTGCGCTCCGGGCGCCGAACAGTCCGAACGGCGGCACGAACAGCCCCCGGGCACGGACCGGCGACCACCACGGGCTCGCGACCCGGGTGGCACCAGGTACGTACCGGGCACAACATCCCATCCCCGTGCGACGTACCCCTGTGCGGCGTGCCGCAGCGCCGGCTGGGCGTGGCGACCGGTCCATGTCTTCACCCGAACACCTCCAGCACACGTTCCGTATGCATGGGTAACGCCAGGTGATCGAAAAAGTCACGGTCCGGTCAAGGTCGTTCGGCGTGTCGCGCACCCCGCCGCACCGGTCGGACCACGGCAGCCTCGTCAGCGAGCGTTCCGTGTCGGATCGTTCAACCCCGGGCTGGTTTACCCGGCTGGAACAGCCAGGAGTCGAACAGTGGCCCCAGGTCCAGACCGGAGTCACGTTCGGCCAGCGCCACAAGGTCGGCCGTGGTGGCCGTGCCGTACCGGTGCTGGCTGGTCCAGTCCCGCAGGATCCGGAAGAAGGTGTCATCCCCGACCCGGTCCCGCAACACCTGGAGGGTCATCGCGCCACGCTGGTAGACCGAGCCGTCGAACAGGTGCGCGGGCCCGCCCGGATCGCCCGGCGGTGGATTCCACCGGTGGGTGTCGGTGGCCGGCGCGGCGTAGGCCCGGTCGAACAGTTGCCGGGCGGTCGGGCCACCACTGTGCTCGGACCACAGCCACTCGGCGTAGGTGGCGAACCCCTCGGTCAGCCAGACGTCCTGCCACCGGGCCGGCGAGACACTGGCCCCGAACCACTGGTGGGCCAGTTCGTGCACCAGACCGGCGACCGACGGCGCGCGGTCGAAGACTGGTCTGCTCTGGGTTTCCAGGGCGTACCCGACGAAGTGGGCGTCGTCCACGATCGCCCCGACGGTGTCGAACGGGTAGGGGCCGAAAACCGTCCGCTGGTAGTCCACGATCTCACCCAGCCGGGCCAGCACCGGCCGGGCCGCGGCGGCCTCACGCGGATCCACGGCCAGATACACCGGGATACCGGACGGGGTCACCGACCTGCTCACCTGGAACCGGCCCAGGGTGATGGTGGCCAGGTGGGCGGCCATCGGACGCGCGGTGTGCCACACGAACGTGGTCTGTCCGGCGTGGACAGACCTGCTGACCAACGTGCCGTTGCCCACCGCGACGATCCCGTTCGGGACGGTCATCGACACGGTGAACGTGGCCTTGTCGCCGGGATGGTCGTCGCAGGGGAACCAGGTGGGTGCGCCCTGCGGTGCACCGGCCACGAACGCACCGTCGTCGGTCGGGATCCACCCGTCCGACACCCCGTCCGGGTCCACCACCGGGCCGGGGGTGCCCTGGTAGGCGACGGTGACCGTGAACGGCCAGCCCGACCGGGGCCGGACCCGCGGTGTGACGATCACCTCCTGCCCGCTGCGGCGTACCGAGGCGGGCAGGCCGTCGACCAGGACCGACCGCACCCGCAGCGACGGGCGCAGGTCCAGGTCGAAGCGGGCCAGGTTCTGGGTGGCAACCGCGTCGAGCACCGCGGTCCCGACCAGGCGGCGGGTGGTCGGGTCGTAGGACAACCGCAGGTCGTAACGACCCACCCGGTAGCCGCCGTTACC
>DATCWR010000278.1:0-3731 GCA_036566245.1 Mycobacteriales bacterium
CCCGACGCAGCCACCCGGAAAGCTGCACCGCGCCGCCGATCGCGCCGTCCAACTGCCCGGCCAGGCTGATCACCAGTGCCACGTCACCGGCGCTGGCGCGGCCCGCGACCGCGTCGACCATGGCCAACGCCCCGGCACCCAGCGACCCGAGTACCGACAGCAGGCCGCTGGCCGACCGCAACGCCACCGCCCGGGTGTCCGCGCGCTGGCGGGTGCGTTGGACACCGCCCAGCATGGTCCGGTACCGGTCCTCCAACAGCCGGGTGACCCCGTAGATGCGGGCCTCCCGCGCTGGCGCGGCGGTGGTGGCCAGGGTGAACAAGGACCGGGTGAGCCGCTCGGTTTCGGCGGTGTCGTCCTCGGCCCGGCGGCTCCACCGCTCCCCGGTGGCCGACGCCAGCAGCGAGGGCACCGCCACGACACACAGCACCAGCAGCCACGGGTTCACCGAGGCGAGCAGCACCACGACGGTGACGAGCCGGATGATGACGCGCAGGTTCTCCACCATCGCGCCCCACGCCGAGGCGATGATCGCCCGGTTGTCGCGGAGGAGTTCCATCTTGTCCAGGACGGCCGGGTTCTCGACGTGGTCCAGACCGGGCAGGCTGGCACAGATCCGCAGGATGTCCTGGTCGACGAGCAGCTCCACCCGCTGCTGGATGGCCAACCGGAGTTGGGCGGTGCCAACCCCGATGAGCCCGTTCACCGTGATCAGGCCGGTCAGCACTCCCGTCGCGGCGAGCATCCTGGCACCCGAACCGGCCGCCGCCCCGTCGACGAGCAGTTTCATGCCCACCCCGATCGACGCGGTCGCCACGCCGGCCACCGCGGCCAGTGCCAGGACCAGCACCGCCTGCGCCCGGCCGGTCCGGAAGGCGATCCGCAACAGCAGCCACGCGGCCTTTCCGGCCGTCCGCGGCGGGGTCACCGCACACCTCCGACGAACCGTTCGGACTGGATCGCGAACATCCGCGCGTACTGGCCACCCCGCGCGGTCAGTTCGTCGTGGCTGCCGGTTTCGGTGATCCGCCCTGCGTCGAGCACGCAGATCGTGTCAGCCAGCCGCACCGTGGCGAACCGGTGCGAGATGAGGATGGTCGTCACGCCGCGGGTCAGTTCGAGGAACCGGTCGTACAGCTCGGACTCGGCCCGGATGTCCAGGTGCGCGGTGGGTTCGTCCAACACCAGGAACCGCGCGCCGTGCCGGACCGCGAACAACGCCCGGGCCAGCGCGATCCGCTGCCACTGCCCCCCGGACAGGTCCACCCCGTCGGTGAACCGGCGGGACAGCACCGTGTCCCACCCGTGCGGGAGCCGATGGACGAAGTCGCCGCCCCCGGCCAGGTCCAGCACCTCGTCGAGCACCTCGTCGGTCGCGACGGCGTCGCCCCACCCGAACGCGACGTTCTCCCGGGCGGTCAACTCGTATCGGGTGAAGTCCTGGAACACCACGGCGAGCTGGCGGCGCCACTCCACCGGGTCCAGGTCGCGCAGGTCCGTCCCGTCGAGGCTGATGCTGCCCCGGTCGGGTTCGTACAACCGGGCCAGCAGTTTGGTCAGCGTCGTCTTGCCCGCTCCGTTGTCGCCCACCAGGGCCAGCGAGGACCCGGTGGGTAACCACAGGTCCACCCCGTCGAGCACGTCCGGTCGACCCGGGTAGCCGAATCCGACCCCGGCGAACCTCAGACCGCTTTGGACCGGCCGCGCCGGTCCGACCGGCGTCGCCGCTTCGACCGGCCGGGTGGCCGGCCCGGGTGCGGTGTCGCGTACCGCGGCGTCCAGGGCGAGGGCGTGCGGGATCGCGGCACTGGCACTGGTCAGCATCCACTGGGTGTCACCCAGCGGCCCGAACACCGACATGGACATCGACGTCTGAACGGCCACCACGAGCGTGGCCAGGGTGAGGTCACCTCGGGAGGTGGCCAGGGTGAGCGGCACCAGCACCACCGTGTAGGCGGCGATCAGGGCCACGGTGGTTGCGGCGAACCCCTGCCGGTGCCGTCGGCGTCCGAACAGTTCGCCCATCCCCAGCAGCCATGCCTCGGTGAACCGGCCCAGTGCCCACCCGGCCAACCCGAAGATCCGCACGTCCTTGGCCGCGGCAGGCTCGACACCCACCGCCCGCAGGTAGGTGGCGCGGCGCAACGCGGCGGTGTCCTTCTCAGACCCTGCCAGCACGGTTCGCATCTGCGCGGCCACCCACCGGCCGACCGGAACCCAGACCGCGACCAGCGGCAGTGGGGCCCACCACACGATCCACCCGAGGGTGAGCGCCACGGTCACCGCGTGCAGGCGTGCCTCGGCGATGCCGGCGAGTGCGGGTACCGCCCGCTCGGGGGTGAACCGGCCGGTACTGACGCCCCGGGCCAGGTTGATGTGGTCGGCCATCGCGGGGTCCTCCAGGTGGGCGATGCCCACCGGCCGGTTCGCCGCGGCGACCACCATTCCGGTGACATGGAGCGCCAGGCGCCGGCCGAGCCAGGAGGAGAGCACGGTCGTCACCGGGTCGGTGACCCGCAGCACGACGGTGATCCCGAGCAGGACGGCGAACGCGACGATCGCCCGGTGCCCCTCGGTGGAGTCGAACCCGTCTCGCACCGCGCCGGGCAACGAGCCGAGCAGCCATCCGGTCGTGACCATCAGGCCCACCGGCAGCACCGCTCCGACCACGACCAGGATCGCCAGCGCGGCCGAACCGGCGGCCGACACCCGGGGCAGGACGCGGATCAGCGCCACCACCGAACCGGAGCGCCATCCGGTCAGCCGCCGCCGGGTGTGGGCGACGGCGTTCAGCGCAGCGCGTAGGGCCGCAGCCATGAGCGTTCACCACCCGCGTCGGTGAGAAGCGCGGACAGCACGCCGCCCGCGCCGGTCAGGTGACTGAGGTCGCGCCGGGCCAGTTGCCGGACCTCGTCGAGCCGGGCCACCAGTAGGTCACGGACGTGCGCCCGCAGGCCGGCGGCGGCACCAGACCCGGCGTACCGGTCGAACGCGCCGGCCACCAGCAGGACACCGGCCAGGCCGTGACAGAAGGCCAACGAGTCCTCGGGCGGACCGGGGTCGACGTGCAGGTCGTCGTCCCAGGCCCGGCACAGTGACTCCATCGCGTCGGTCGCGAATCCCTGGACACCGGGGTCGGCGAGTACCCGACCGGCCTCCCACAGCACCCACGCGACACCGGGTGTTCCGTAACACCACCCCTGCCGACCGTGTGTTCCGGCGGCAGGTGGGTTGTCGCCACGGCTGCCGGGCGGCCAGGTCCGGACTCCCCGGTCGTCCAGGTAGGACTCACGTTCCAGGAAGCGGACGATCCGGCCCAACGCGGCGGTCAGGTCCTCGCGGGGGCCGGTGATCTCCAGGGCGGCCCGCAGCGCCGCGGCGACGCCGGGTACGCCGTGGCCGAGGCCCAGGTTCACCCGTCCGGTGTTCCACCCGCGCACCGGGTCGTCCTGGTAGGCGGTGACGCGGGCGCGGCGGAGGTCGTCGGTGTCGCAGAGCGCGGCCAACCAGCCCGCCGCCGGTAGGACGTGGTCGCGATGTGCGTCCGGGGCGGCGGCGAGGGTCAGCACCACACCCGCCGGCCCGTAGAGAACGTCGTAGTCGCTCCACCGGAGCGACGTGGGAGGGGTACCGACGGGCACGCGAGTGATCAGTTGCTCCCGCACGCGGGTCGCCACCTCGGTCATGCGTGGCCGCGCCGGTGTCGCGCCCCAGGCCCCGGCGGCCAGGCC
>DATCWR010000284.1:0-5044 GCA_036566245.1 Mycobacteriales bacterium
CCGGCCGACGCGGTCAGCGGATCCACACCGGCCGGTTCGGGTACCACCGAGTCCCGTTCGGCGTCGTCCAAGCCGTCCAGGAACGCCTCGGGTGAGTCCAGTCGGCCGGCGATGTCAGCCCGGGTTGCGTGGTGCACCAACTCGTCCAACGCGGCCGACACCCCGTCGGTGACCGCGTAGGGGTGCAGGCCACCCTCGGCCCTGAGACGTTCGATCAACCCGCTGCGGTTGGTCGCCGGCGGCTGGCCGGTGATGATCAGGTACGCCACCGCACCCAGGCCGAACATGTCCAGGTCCACCGGGTCGGCGTAGGGGACGTCGAACTCCGGGGCCAGGTACACCTCGGCGGCGTCGGCCAGGTGCGTGTCGGACAGCCAGGTGTGGCCGAGGGAGGTGTGGCCCAGCGAGGTGTGCCCGGCCGAGGCCAACCCGGCCGAGGGCGCCCCGGTGGTGTCGAAGTCCCGCGCGGCGGCCTGCCAGTCGATCACCCGCAGCACCGGCTCGGAGCCGTCGTCGCGGGCCGACACGTAGATCGACCGGGCGGCCAGCGCCCGGTGGTACAGCGACCGGCCGTGGGCGTACCGCAGTGCCTCGCCGAGCTGGCGAACCAGGTCCAACCGGATCTCGGGGGTAAGTCGCTCGCCGTGCACGGCCAGGTAGGAGTCCAGCCGCAGGTCCTCGGCGCGGTGCCGGAACAGGATCGCCGGGCCGCCCTGGTGCTGGGCGATCTGCACCGCCTGCACGATGCCCCGGTGGTTGATGCCCTGGAGTACCTGGTACTCCCGCCGGGCGGCCCGTTCCACCGACTGGCGAACCTCGGGAATGGCCTGCTGGGCGGTCAGGTAGATCCGGACCCGGCCCTGTTCGCGGACCGGGTCGCGGCGTTGGGCCAGCCGGTCCTCCCAGGTGGGGCCGGCGTCGAGCAGTTCGGGGTCCAGCGTCCAGTTGTCCCCGAACCGCAGGTGCGCGGTGGACACGCTAAGCCCGGCCTTTTGGAGCAGGGCCAGCAGGTTCCGGGAGAACTCCGGGGTGATCCGCTGGGACTCGCGCTGCGGCGGGCGGGACAGCAGGTCCCGCCAGATCCACGGCAGGCCCTCGCACTGCTCGTCCCGGCCGTAGACCCTGGTGCGTTGCACCTCGTCCAGGTCGGCGCGCAGGCCCGGCGCGGACAGGAAGATCGACGGCTCCACCCGGGGGATGGTGCCCACGCCGAGACGGAGTTGGGTGGCGGCCCAGTCCAGCCGGCCGCGTAGTTCCTTGGACTTGAGGTCCACCAGGTGCAGCGGGTTGCGCAGGGTCAGTGTCCGGCCGGAGTTGGGTGGGCGGAACAACCAGGTGTCGTCATGGTTGACCACCCGACCGGGGTGGCCCTTGAGTTCGACCAGGTGCAGACCGCCCGGGACGGCGACCAGCAGGTCACACTCGTTGATTCGCCCGGACGGGGCGGTGAAGGAGAAGGTGGCGCAGGCCCGGTAGGGCTCGGCGTTGGGCATCAGGCGCCGGACGTGGTCCAGGCCGTCCTGCTCCCACGGGTGGCGCGATGGTCGTTCCTGGAACCAGCGTTGCACCTGCGGCGGTCCCCGTTTGGGCACGGGCCGACCACGCCCTGACAACATCGCCACCCCCCAGGTGGGTCTCCATCGACCCCCCGACGGGCGACATGTTACTCACCGCAACTATCTCGTTGGGTGAGAGTCGGGCACACCCTGGGGGTGGGCTGGGGCTCACCTGGCGGCGCGCAAACCGGCACTGGTGTGGCGGGCGGATCTGTGGTGCCGTGGCGGGTAACCATTCGTCGATTCCCCTCCCTGACCATCAGGACTTGTTTTCATGCGGAATCTGCACGTTCCTGACCCGGCCGACCGTCGTCCGCACACCCTGCGCTGTGCCCGCGAACTACGAGTCAAGTTGTTGGTCGAGGCCGGTGACCCGGTCCAGCCCAGCCCGGACCTGTTGCACGAGATCGCGGTGGCGATCTCCGAACACTGCGGCTACTCGATCCTGCGGTCCTACCGCATCGCCTGGAACTACTCGGTGGAACAGGTCGTCGCCGCATTCCATCGGATGTGCCGGGAGAACAACCTGGGCTCCCGCGGCCTGTCCGAACGATCCTGGAAGGGCTGGGAGGGCGGGGAGAAGCTCGGCCCGGACTACCAGGACCTGGTGTCCCGACTGTTCCAGACCAGCCCGATCCGACTCGGGTTCGCCCACGACTACATGCCGGCCGTTGACCCCGAGCCGGAACCCGCACGCTCGACGCCGCTGGGCGATCCCGGATGGGGCGTCGACTCGGTCGAAAGGCAGCTCATCATGGCAGCCGACGAATCCGCCCAACTCGGTGACCACCCCAGCAACGTGGGCCCGTTGACCATGGACCTGCTGCGTGAGGACGCCCAGACCCTCGCCCGAAAGTCCGCGAACGCACCGAGGCTGGAGTTGTTCGACTCCGTGTTGCTACTGCGGGACCGGGTGTTCGCCTGCCTGGACGGCCGCCAGCGGGTGTCCGAAACCCGCGACCTTTACTTTCTTGCCGCCGCAGCCCTGGGAATGTTGGCCGAGGTGACCGAAGACCTCGGCTTCACCAGTCAGGCGATGACCCACCTGCGTACCGGCCTGTTGTGCGCGAAGGAGGTCAACCACCCGGATCTCACCGCCTGGTTGTTGACCATCCAGAGCGGGTCCACCTACTGGGATGGACGGCCCAAGCAGGCACTGGACTACGCGCGGCGCGGTCTGGACCTCGCGCCGAAGGGGACCGTGGCGGTGTGGCTGTCCGCCAACGAGGCGCGGGCCGCCGCCGCACTCGGCGACCAGGCCGGTGCTGCCAACGCACTGGAGCGAGCCCGAACGGCCCGTGACCTGGTGCGGCCCGACGAACTGGACACGTTCTACGGCGGCATCATGTCCTTCTCGCCGGCCAAGGAGAACTACTACGCCAGTGGCACCTGGATCTCACTTGAGGACGGCGCCCGCACCCGGCAGACCGCCGAGGCGTCGATCCGCGGCTACCAGTCCGGCCCGGCCCAGGACCGGGCCTGGGACAACGAGGCCACCGCGCACGTCAACGTGGCGTTGGCCGAAGTCCTGAGTGACGACCTGGAGGCGGCCCAGGCCGCCCTCGGCCGCGCACTCGAACTGCCGTCGGAACTCCGTATCCGCAGCTTCCACGAACAACTGCGTCGGTTGCACGCACAGGTCACCCAGGCCCGGTTCGACGGTTCCGGCCCGGCCGCCACCATCCGCGACCAGATCGAGTACCACCTCTCCACCACCCACCCCACCCTCCCCCCAGGGTGACGTTTTCGCGCGAAAAGACGATGAGTGACCGGTCAACATCCGGTAGGGAACGAGGGGGGTCGGGGATGGATGCGGAACTGGTGTCCTTGGCCGGGTCGGCGGCGTCGACGGTGGTGACACTGCTGGCCACGGACGCGTGGGAGAAGGCGAGGGCGGCGATGGGTGCGTTGTGGCGGCGGGTGCACCCGGACCGGGCCGAGGGTGTGGAGGCTGACCTGGTCGACACCCGGGTGCAGGTGTTGGCCGCCCGGGCGGACCGCGACGCCCAGTCCGAACAGCAACTGGTCGCCGAATGGCAGGGCCGGATCCGGCGGCTGTTGGCAGCCGACCCGGCGGTGGCGGCCGAACTGCGCCGGCTGTTGGACACCGAACTGACCCCGGCACTACCAGCCGGATCGCAGGTCTGGACCGGGGACGTGCACATGGACGCGAAGGCCACCGGACATGCCAGGATCTACCAGGTCGGTCAGGGCACCCAGCACATCACCGACCGCTGAACTCACACATCCGCCCCCGCCAGCGGCCTGGCCGCCTGAGCGAGAGGAACACGGCATGGATCACCGGGAGCTTCGGCAGCGGTTCGCGACGTTGACCACCGCACATCTGGCGGATGCGTGCATCCGCGCCAGGGTTCCGGTGCGCTGTGCGCCGGCGGCTGTGCGGGCCGTGGTGTCCGGCGTTCGCCTGGCCGGGCGGGTGTGTCCGGCTCGGCACGTCGGCAGTGTCGACATCTTCCTGGAGGCGTTCCAGAATGCCGCGCCAGGCGACGTGCTGGTGGTCGACAACGGCGGGCGGCTGGACGAGAGTTGCGTCGGTGACCTGGTGGTTTTGGAGGCCCAGGCCGCCGGGTTGGCCGGAGTGGTGATCTGGGGGCTGCATCGCGACACGGCTGACATTCGAGCGATCGGACTTCCGGTGTTCAGCACGGGAACGATCCCGACCGGACCGCAACGCCTCGACGCCCGGGCGCGTGACGCGGTGGAGTCGGCGACCGTGGGGGAGTGGACGGTGGATCGTGAGGACCTGGTCTTCGGCGACGACGACGGCGTGCTCTTCGTGCCAGCCAACCGTGCCGGGGAAATCCTCGCCCTCGCCGAAACGATCCGTGACACCGAACGACGCCAGGCCGAACAGATTCGGGCGGGTGACTCGCTGCGCGCCCAGGTGCGGTTCGACGCCTACCTCGCCGCGCGCCAACAGACGCCCGCTCTGACCTTCCGCGACCACCTGCGCGCCGTCGGCGGCGCCATCGAGGAATAGCGGAAGCCCACGGCACCGGTGCTGAGGTACCTGTCACAGCGACTGTCGGCGGACGTACGGCGTATGGCCGACTCGTGAAGCCGGACTGGCCATCGTCGAAGGAGCTTGTCCGACATCGCGGTACCGGCGTTGGTCGGCCACCACGCAGGCATATCGGCTGTCGCGCAACATGGCGCCGACAGTGTTCGTGCTGGTTGCCACCGAACAATGCGACTCGGTCGCCTCGGCGGTGTCCTGGTGACGGTGTGGACCCTGGTCCGGCTGCGATAGCGCCGGTGGCTGGGCGTGTCTACGACCGGATCGGTGTGGCGAGGTGGGCGTCGGCAAACATCGATGCGAGCACGGGGTTACGGATTGTTTGGGCACCGCCGACCGGTGGGCGTGGACCGGATCGTCGGGCCAGCGACTACCCTCACCGGACCTCGCGCACTCTGGCTGCCCCAAGGAGCGTGAAAGGCGAATGATCGCCAGAGCCACTAATGACGTT
>DATCWR010000299.1:0-3242 GCA_036566245.1 Mycobacteriales bacterium
CGAGCCTCCATTCCCACCATCGCGGTGCACGAGGCCTATCCCGGGCACCACTGGCACACCTCCTGGGCCGCCGCCAACCCGAGCCGGCTGCGCAAGGTGCTGCGGACCCCCTACTTCTCTGAGGGGTGGGCGCTCTACGCCGAGCGGGTGATGCACGACCACGGGTTCTTCACCGACCCGGGTCAGGAGTTGGCCCACCTGGACGCGCGGATCTTCCGGGCGACCCGGATCATGGTCGACACGCTGCTGCACACCGGTGAGATGAGCTTCGACCAGGCGGTCGGGTTCCTGGTCGCCAGGTCGTCGCTGTCCGCCCAGACGGCACGGGCGGAGGTACGCCGGTACTGTGCCTGGCCGACCCAGGCATCCGCGTACCTGACCGGCTCGCTACGCATCGAGCAGATCAGGGACCGTTGGCGCGACCAGCACCCGGGTGCCCCACTGCGCGAGTTCCACGACCGGATCGCCGGGTCCGGCCGGCTCGCACTTGGCCTGGCCGAACGCCTCGTGCTCGGCTGACCCCGGCGGGTGACCTCCGGTCGGGTTGTGTGCGTCCGGGGGCGTGACCGGCCACACTGGAGGTATGCGGATTCTGGTGGTGGACGACGACCGCCCGGTGTTGGAGTCGTTGCGCCGCTCGCTGACCTTCAACGGGTACGAGGTCGACATGGCCCGTGACGGTGTGGAGGCGTTGGACGCGGTCACCGCACGCCGTCCCGATGCCATGGTGTTGGACGTCATGATGCCCAGGCTGGACGGCCTGGAGACCTGCCGGCGCCTACGGGCGGCCGGCGACGACCTGCCGGTGCTGCTACTGACCGCCCGTGATGCGGTGTCCGAACGGGTGAGCGGACTCGACGCCGGCGCCGACGACTATCTGCCCAAGCCGTTCGCGTTGGAGGAACTGCTGGCCCGACTGAGGGCCCTGCTGCGCCGCACCCGACCGGCCAGGTCCGACACCGACGACCGGCTGACCTTCGCCGACCTGAGCCTGGACGTGGCCACCCGCGAGGTGCGCCGCGGTGACCGTGCCATGCGGCTGACCCGCACCGAGTTCAGCCTGCTCGAACTTCTCCTGCGTCACCCCCGGCAGGTGTTGACCAGGTCACAGATCCTCGAGGAGGTCTGGGGCTACGACTTCCCCACCACGGAGAACTCACTGGAGGTCTACGTGGGCTACCTCCGTCGCAAGACCGAGGCCGGCGGCGAACACCGCCTGATCCACACCGTGCGGGGGGTGGGCTACACCCTGCGTGAGTCGCCATGAGTCCGGCGCTCTGGCGACGGGGCCGGCTGTCCTCGCTCAGCCTGCGGACCAGACTGACCCTGTTCGTGGCGGTCGCGGTCGGACTTGCCGTGGCGCTGACCTCCGCGGCGGCCTATCTCACCGTGCGCCACGAGTTGTACGACCAGTTGGACGAGTCCCTGGTGCACCGCGCCCAGGCGGCGACCCGCAGTTCGTTGGCCGATCCGCTGACGCTGGCCCGGATCCCCACGTCGGCGATCGGGTCGGCCGATCTGCGGATCGCGTTGGCCGGGGCTGAGGGCAGAGCTGTCTCGGCCATGGGGGAAAGCAGCGCGCCACCACTGGGCGCGGCCGAACTCGCGGTGGCCCGCGGGGAGGCACCGTCGTCGCTACGGACCGCGGCCCTGGACGGCGTCACCTACCGGGTGGCCGCGGTGCCGGCCGCACCCGGTAGCGCCCTGGTCTTCGCCCAGTCGGTCGAACCGACCGCCACCGAACTGCACCGGTTGGGAGTGGTCCTGCTGCTGGTCGGCGGGATCGGCATCCTTCTTGCCGCGAGCGCCGGTCTGTCCATCGCCAGGGCCGGCCTACGTCCGGTCGAACGCCTCACCGCCGCGGCCGAACATGTCGCACGCACCGAGGAACTGCACCCGATAGCGGTACACCGCGGCGAGGACGAACTGGCCAGGTTGGCCCGCAGTTTCAACGCCATGCTCGGTGCGCTGGCTCAGTCGCGGCTGCGTCAGCGTCAACTCGTCGCAGATGCCGGCCACGAACTGCGCACCCCGCTGACCAGCCTGCGCACCAACCTCGACCTGCTCGCGCAGAGCCAGCAACCCGGTTCCCGGGAGTTGGCCGCGACCGAACGGGACGCGCTGCTGGCCGACGTGCGGGCCCAGGTCGAGGAGATGTCCGGGCTGGTCTCCGACCTGGTGGAACTGGCCCGGGACGACAGGCCAGACGCACCGTTGGCCCGTGTCAGCCTGGCCGAGGTCACCGACCGGGCGTTGGACCGGGTACGCCGACGGGCCCCCGGGGTGACCTTCGCGGTCCGGATCGATCCGTGGGAGATCCACGGCGACCCCACCGCACTGGAGCGTGCGGTGACGAACCTGCTCGACAACGCCGCCAAGTGGAGTCCGCCGGGTGGGACGGTCACGGTCACCCTCACCGGCGGCGTGTTGCAGGTGTCCGACCAGGGTCCCGGTATCGACGCCGAGGACCTTCCGCACGTTTTCGAACGCTTCTACCGAGCCGCCGAGGCGCGCTCGTTGCCCGGGTCCGGGCTGGGTCTGGCCATCGTCAGGCAGATCGTGGAGCGGCATGGCGGCATGGTGGAGGCCGGTCGCGGGCCCGCCGGAGGCGCCATGCTGACCGCTCGGTTCCCCGGTTGGGCAGGCGACCCACCGACCCCGGATGGTTCTGGGCAATCCTTCAGGCAGGATTCAGGCTTCTCTCAGGCTGTCCGGTAAGTCTGGGGACATGACCGACCAGACTCCACAGCACGACGGGGCACCCCCTCCGCCTCACCCGCCCCAGGACGGTGAGCCCACCGGTGAGATCACCGACGGACCGCAGGGGGGAGACGCCGTGACCCCGCGTCCTGACACCCGCGAGCCGGATCGGATCTGGGATCGTGACGGCGCCGTGACCCCGCGCCAGGATGCCGGACCCGCACCGGGCCCCGAGGGGCACGCCTCGACGCCCGGTTTCGGGTCCGGTCAGGCCGAATGGGTGGCCTCGCCCCCGCCAGACCCGTTCCGCCCGCCGGCATCGGCCCTGCCCCCGCCGCCGGCGCAACCAGGGTCACGGTCGGACGCCTGGCGCCACGGCGGGTATGCCGACCAGTACGACCAGTACCCGACCTACGGGACGACGCCCGTGGGGTTCCCCCCGCCATCCCCGCCGGAGGGGAACACCGGTGCCGGCCGCCGCGGCCGTCGACGGATCGTGCCCGCGGTGGCCGGGCTGGTGGTCGCGGCGCTGGTGGGCGGCG
>DATCWR010000322.1:0-11811 GCA_036566245.1 Mycobacteriales bacterium
CGCTGACGCGCTGCGCCGCGCCGGCCTGGTGGGCGGACCCACCGACGGAACCGGCAACCAGTCCGGTGATCGGTCTGGTAACCGGTCCGGCGACCGCCGCGGCGGCCGGAACCGCACCGGTCGCTGAGCGGCAACCGTCGAGGACCGAGCGGCTACGCCATCGTGGCTCGACCGGCCTTCTCCCGATCGGTCGGCCGGCCACGATGGTGCGACGGTCAGACCGGAGTGGACAGGAAGGTTTCGACCTGGTCGCGCAACGCCACGGCGGTGGGGGAGGTGGACACGACCGGGTCGGTGAGGCTGGTGTGCAGCCGACGCAGTTCCATGTCGATGGGGTCGGTTCGCAGCCGGGTGGCCAGGGCGGGCTGGGTCGCGGCCTGGGCGGCGTCGAGGTGGCCGGCGAACACGTGCGCGGTGGCCAGGTTGATCCGGGCCATGGTCTCGTTGTCGACGGCGCGTTCGGCAGCCGGGCCGGTGGCGTACCCGGCCAGGCAGGCGTCAGCCTCGGTGATCACCGCGGCGCTGTCCCGTAGGCCCAGGTACGCCTGGGTGGCGTAGAAGTGCTGCTTGGCCTGCGGGAAGGTGAGGATGCCGCCGTAGCCGTCCAGATCGTCGGCGGTGGCCAGGTCCCGGGCCGCGTCAGCCAGCCCGAGTGTGGTCCGGGTGGTCTCGACGTCACCGAGCGCGCCGGTGGCCCGGGCCCGCATGGCCAGCAACCGGGCGGCGACGGTTCCGGTGGCGCCCAGCGCCTCGCCCTGCCGGGTGTGGCGCACCGCCTCGGCCGGTCGGCCGTCCCGGAACGCGATCATGGCCTGTTCACAGCGGATCCACGCCTGTAGGCCGGTGTGTCCGGACTCGACCGCGCACAACCACCCGGTGCGGGCGTGGGTCATGGCGGCGGTTCGGTGCCCCAGATCGTCGTTGACCTCGGCGAGCATCCCCAGCGCCATCCCGGCGAGGAGGTACAGCTCCCTGCTGTCGGAGACCCGCTGCCGGCCGTCCAGGTGGGTGAACACCCGGTCGCGCAGCAGCAGCGCGGACTCGAACAGTTCCAGCCGGGGTGCGCTGGCGAACCGTCCGGCGATCGTCTGGGCGTCGGAACGCAACTGGTCCAGGGTGAGCGGCCCGACGGTGCCGGGGTTGTCCCCGAGTCGGGCGGATTCGTCGGCTGCCACGGCAAGCCGCCTTTCGACCGGGTCGACGGCCTGACGGGGATCGCCCGGTGGCGCCGTCGACGGGGTGGGGTCCGGCTCGGGGTCAACGGCCGGGGTGTAGTCGTGGGCGTACCCGAGTCGGACCGGGCTGGTGGCGAACAGGCGGGCCAGCAGGTCCTGGTAGTCCGGGCCGGGATGTTCCCCGGCCTCCCAGTGTTTCCACGACCGCTCGGACAACCCGCGTGAACCCAGGTTGTGCTCGCGGCAGATCCGGTGAACCCCGGCCACGGCCTGTTCGACCGAGAGGTTCCAGGCGATCCGGTGGGCGCGCAGCAGTGAGCAGCCGCAGTGTTCGGCGATGGCGGTCGCGATCCGGTACAGCAGATCAGGGGACGGGGTGAGTGGGTCACCGGCCTCCACGAGGAGCCGCACCCGCAGTTCGCGGGCGCAGCGCAGGGTGTGCGGGCGGCGGTCGACTGAGTCAGGAACGTGCGGGTTGGGCATGCGCTGGTCCTGATGGTCAGGGAGGGGAACGGAAGTCGGTCACCCTCACGCCACCACAGTTTCGCCGCCTACGGTAGTGACAGTTTCCGCCACCAAAGGGCTGGCGGCCCGACACCTTTCGGTGGGTACGGGGCGCGTGCGTCCCCGCGACGCCGGTGGGGTGGGGCGGTCTGCTCCCGCGACGCGATTCATAATCGCCGTTGGTGGCCCGTGCGCTCGCACGGTCTCTCGGTGCTGGGGAGCTGGGTGCGACTTCACCCGGTACTTCGGAACGACTCGGACGAGCGGTGGCGACAGGTCTGTCCTGTAAGGACCCGTCCGATATGGACGTTCACGGTCCTGGGTAATGAACCTGGTCCAGGTATGCCGGCCATGTGGTGGTTCGGTACGGTCGGGCGGTGATCACTCGTATCGGTACATGGGTTGGCACGGTGGCATCGGTTGCGATCGCACTGAGTGGGTGTGGCAGCGGCGGCACCGATGCCGCCCCGAACGCCGAAGGTGGCGCCACCGCGAGCAGCACCGCCGCCACAACCACCACCGCCAGCAGCACGCCATCGCCCGCACCGCGACTCGGTTCGGCGGAGTTGCAGTCGCGGTGGTGGACCTGGGCGGCCTCGGTTCCGGAGGAGTCGAACCCGGTGGCGGACCTGACCGGGGCGCACTGCGCGGAACACCAGGCTTCCGACGTGTGGTTCTTCGCCGGCACGTTCGGCGGCACCGCACGCCGCACGTGCTCGGTACCGGCGGGCGTCCCGCTCGCCGGCCCGGTACTCAACTTCACCGCACAGGATGCGGAGGGCTGCGACCAGATGCTGGCCACCGCACAGGGCGAGGCGACCGTAGACGGAGAGCCGGTGCGGCACGACCGACTCGACCCGGTGTCCATCGCCTTCGACGCGGTCGAGGGCAACCCGGTGACGAACGGTGCGGGCTCGTTCGAGGGTTACGGCTGTGGTCTGTGGCTGTGGATCCCCCCGCTGTCCGCCGGCGAACACGAGTTGACGGTGCGCGGCAGCAGCGGCGGCTTCTCCCTGGACGTGACCTACCAACTCACCGTCGCCGGTACGTGACCCACATGGTCTGACAGTAGGCTCGGACCCCGAGGAGGGGTGGGTCTTGCCGGTCGGTTATCTGGTGGTTGTGGCACTCCTGGCGTGGGCCACGTTCCTCGCTCTGGTGTCGCCGCGCCGGCCACGTGCCCTTGCCGCGATGAGTTGGCGTTTCAGTCTCGTACTCAACGAACTGTCGTTCGTCGCGTTCTACTGGGTCCTCGCCTCGACGTTGTTGGCCTTCGGGCAGGGGAACATCGACTCAGTGGGTGGTTGGGCGGTGTTCGGCCTCGCCGTCGCGACAACGGTCGGGCTGGTCGTGGTGGTCTGGCAGGGGCTGCGGGCCGGCCCTGCGGTCAACCATGCCTTGGACGAGGGCCTTGGCGATGGTTGGCGTACCACCATCGACACGGGGATGGCCGCTCGGCTACGCCGCCGCCTTCCGCTCGCCCGTATCCTGTTCGGACCGTTCTTCGTCCGCCGCCGCGATGTCGAACGAGTGGCGGACCTCAGCTACGGCGACGCGGGAAGGAGGAACCTGCTCGACGTCTACCGCCGCCGCTCCCACCCGTCGGGCGGCCCCTTGCTGGTCTACCTGCACGGGGGAGGGTATTCCGGTGGCAGGAAGAACCGCGAGGCGCGTCCACTTCTTTTCCACCTGGCGAGCCAGGGTTGGGTCTGCATCAGTGCGAACTACCGCCTGCGCCCAACCGCGACATTCCCTGACCACCTGGTCGACGTCAAGAGGGTGATCGCCTGGGTGCGGGAGCACGGCCACGAGTACGGCGCCGACCCGGCCGTGGTCTTCGTGGCGGGCAGTTCCGCGGGTGGTCACCTGGCCTCGATCGCCGCCCTCACCCCGAACGACCCCGAGTTCCAGCCCGGCTTCGAAGACGCGGACACCTCAGTGAGCGGAGTCGTCTGTCTGTACGGGTACTACGGCCGCTACTACAGCGACCCCAGCACCGCCCAACTGGCACCCACCTCACCGATGGACCACGTCAGGCCCGATGCGCCGCCGTTCTTCGTGGCGCATGGTGACCGGGACACGCTGGTGCCTGTCGAGGGTGCCCGACTGTTCGTCGAAAGCCTGCGGGGCACCTCGTCCAACCCCGTTGTCTATGCCGAACTGCCCGGGGCGCAGCATGGGTTTGATCTGTTCCACTCTTTGCGCTTCGAGACGGTCGTCAATGGAGTCGAGGCATTCGCCGCCTGGGTGCGGTCGCGGGAGGGGGCACACCGGCCGTAGCGCGGTCGGTGCGGCCAGGCTCAGACCTGCCAGAGCCACCAAGGGAACGGGAGACGCGTTCCACAACAGATACCGTGGATGAATTATGACCACACTGCACGTGTTCGACATGGACGGCACCCTGCTGCGTGGCAGCACCGCCAGTCTGGAGATCGCGCGTCGGCTTGGCTGCCTCACCGAACTGGTGGCGCTGGAAGAAGCGTTCGCCTGCGGCGCGCTGGACACCGTGGGTTTCGCCTCGGGAATCCACGAACTGTGGGCAACCCTCGACGTGGTCGGAGTACGGGCGGCCTTCGAGTCGGCGCCGTGGATCGCCGGTATCGCCGACGTCTTCGCGGACATCCGCGAGCGCGGCGAACACTCGCTGGTCATCACCATGTCGCCCGACTTCTTCGCCGAACGGCTACGGGACCGGGGTGCCGACGAGGTTGTGGCCTCCCGGTTCCCGCCGGTGCCCTTCCGTCGGCCGCTGGACCCGGCCGGTATCCTCCGCCCGGTCGACAAGGTGTCCATAGCGGACCGGGTACTGGCGCGGTACGGACTCGACCGTAACGCCTGTGTTGCCTACGGCGACTCGATGTCGGACGCACCGCTGTTCGCGGTGCTGAGGCACACCGTGGCAGTGAACGCGGACATACATCTTCGGCAACTCGGCAACCTGCACTATGACGGCGACGACCTGCGCCAGGCATACCGGGGCGTTCGCGAGATGCTGGCGAGCAGTACGCCGCCGGTCGTGCCAGGCTGAGCGAGTAGGACGTACGGGTCTACCGCCTTGGTGAGTCCGGCCACCACGTGGCGACCTCACGCTGGATCTCCTCGGGTACCGGTCCTGCCTCGGCGTCCATCGCATCCAGCAACGCGGCGAGTTCTCGGGCGCGGTCGGAGGAGGACCCGTCTGCCGCGTGGTTCTCGTCGATGGGTGCCTCCGACTGTTGCCTCCGCTTCCGCCCCTGACGAGGATACGTCGGTGCTGGTACCGGCTGGTGGCAGCGATACCGTCCGGCGTGCTTCGGCCGGCCCGACCCCACTGGTGGGAGCGTGTCGGTGGTGGTTCACCGACCGGAGTCGCTCCAGCGGATCTCCCCGTCGCACACCGTGTCGGTGGCGGTGAGGCCCAGTGCCCGAGCGATGCCGACGGACGCGGCGTTTCCCGGATGGATGTGTGCGGCCAGCCCTTCCACGCCCTGCGCGCGCAGCAAGGTCGCCATGGCGAGCGCTCCCTCGCGCCCGTAGCCGTTGCCCTGGTACTGCACGCCGACGACCCACGCGACCTCGGCCTCCAGTCGGTTGACGACCGGGCGGTGCAGCGTGGCCTGCACGGTGCCGACGAGCTGGTGGTCCGACACCCGGCGCAGCATCCAGTTCAGCCACCCGCTGGTGCCGTCCGGGGACCGTCCGACCGACTGCCGGCGGTACCGGGCTTCGAGCTGTTCCAGGGAGGCGGGTGAACCGCCGGTCCAGGTGTGTAGCCGCACGTCGTCGAACACCGAGACCGCCTCCCGGGCATGTTCGACACGCAGCGGCTCCAGCCACAAGCGCGCCGACGCCACCGGCGCGGCGACCGGCCATGCTCCTTCAGCGGACACTCGCGGATGGTATCGCCCGAGCCTGTCGGGCCAACCCCACGCCCGGCTCACCAGGGGCCACCCGGCGGCTCACTGGTAGAGCCTCGCCGGGTGCCAGCCCGGCCGGTAGCGATGGTGCGCCCGGCTGGCACCAGGGACCGATGCCAGCCGGGCGAGTCTGTGTTCAGTCCGTGGACTGTTCGGCGCGGAACCGGAACACCGGGACGGTGTGTCCGTCACCGTCGGTGGTGAACGCGACCTCGACCGGGGTGTCGCAGTGGATCAACGACGGGTCGGGTTCCACGTCGACCAGCAACGTCATCATCCGTGGACCCTCTTCCAGCTCCACGATCGCCGTCACGAACGGCACCGAGCCGGCGAACCGGGGCAGCGGCGGCACGTGGTGGATGCAGAACGTGTGGAGGGTGCCCCGGCCGCTGGCAGCCCGCCAGTCTAGGTCCCGGCTGCCACAGGTCGGACACAGCGTGCGCGGGTAGAAGAAGAACTCCTCACACCGCAGGCAGTAGGGCAGCAGTAGTTCCCCGCGTTCACACCCCTCCCAGAACGGTGCCGCGTCCGGGCTCGGTGAGATACCCAGCGCGGGCAGCGGACCGGTACTGGTGAACATCAGACCCTCCCGAGCACGGCCGTGGCGGCACTGGACAGGTAGCCGCCCATCCCGTTGACCAGGGCGATCTCCGCGTCGGTGACCTGGCGTGGTCCACACTCACCGCGCAACTGGCGGACCGCTTCGATCAGTAGGAACATCCCGAACATGCCCGGGTGGGTGTAGGACAGTCCGCCGCCGCTGGTGTTCAGCGGGAAGTCCCCGCCCGGGGCGGTGCGCTGCCCGGACACGAACGCCCCACCCTCACCCTTGGCGCAGAATCCCAGGTCCTCCAGGGTGGCCAGCACCGTGTAGGTGAACGAGTCGTACAGCTCGGCAACGTCCACGTCGGACGGTGTCAGGCCGGCCTGGGCGAACGCCGCCGGACCGGAGATCCGGGCCGGGGTCTCGGTCAGGTCGGGCATGGCCGAGATCATGTGGTGGGTGTGCGCCACCGACGATCCGAGCACCTCCACCACCGGCACGCCCAGTCCGCGGGCCCGTTCCACCGAGGTGAGTACCACCGCGCCGCCCGCGTCGGTGACCAGACAGCAGTCCAACAGGTGGAACGGGTAGGCGATCAACTGGGAGTTGAGCACGTCGTCGATGGTGATCAGGTCCCGGTTCAGCGCCCTGGGGTTCAGTGAGGCCCAGTGTCGGGTGGCCACCGCGATCTCGGCCAACTGTTCGCTGGTCGTGCCGTACTGGTGCATGTGCCGGGTCGCGGCCAGCGCGTAGGCCGCCGGTGGGAAGGCCACCCCGTAGATCCGTTCCCACTGCCAGTCGGGGAACCAGGGGTCGTCGTGCGCCGGCCGGGTGGTCACGCCGCGCTTCCGGTTCGACCGCCTGGTCTCCCCGTGGGTGATCAGCGCGACCTCACACGCCCCGGCCTGGATGGCCAGCACCGCCTCGTGTACGTGCGCCACGAACGAGGACCCGCCGATGGAGTTGGAACTGGAGAACCTCGGTGAGATGCCCAGGTACTCCGCCACGATCAGGCTCGGCATGAAGTCGATCCCACAGGTGAACAGCGCGTCCACATCGGACAGTTTCAGGTTCGCGTGGGCGAGCGCGTTGCTGGCCGCCTCGGCGTGCATCTGGACCGCGCTCTTGTTCCGCACGATCCCGATCTGGTCGGCCTCGCCCGCCCCGACGATCGCCACCCCGGTACTCATCGCGGTCTCCGACTCACACCTGGTACCGGGCGATGTAGTCCTGGTCCAGTTCCAGCCCCAGACCGGGGCCGTCGGGCACCAGGTAGTCGCCGTCGGTGAACTCACGCCGGTTGGCGATCAGGTTCCAGAACAGCGGGTCGCGTTCCGGGGCGAAGGTCTCCAGGTAGGTCCCGTGCGGAATCGAGGCGAGCAGGTGCGCGGCCACCTGGGGCTCCTCGTGGTGGGCCATGGCCACCTCGTGCAGCGCGGCCACCGCCGCGACCCGGCGCCACTCGCTGGGCCCGCCGATCCAACTGGCGTCGGCGTTGCAGAGGTCGATCGCGCCGGCGGCGATCAGGTCGCGCAGACCGGCCCGGGTGGACTCGCTCTGCCCGGCCACCACGTGGATACCACCCATGACACGCACGTCACGCATGTCCCGCCGGTCGTTCAGCCAACGGCACGGTTCCTCGAACCAGCGCAGGTTCAGATCCTCGGTGGCCCGGGTGAACCGCAGTGCCTCGTCGCGGGTGTAGCCCTGGTTCGCGTCCACCATCAGGACGAAGTCGTCACCGACGGCCCGCCTGGCCATCCGGGTGCGTTCGGCGTCAGCCTCCGGGGACAGCCGGCCAACCTTGAACTTGCACCCGGCGAACCCGAGTTCGGCGTAGTGCTCGACCTGCCGGGCCGAGTCGGCCTCGTCGTCGGTGTAGTAGCCGCCGATGCAGATCGCCGGCAACCGGTTGCGGTAGCCGCCCCACAGTTGGTAGAGCGGCACACCCAGCGCCTTGCCGACCGCGTCCCAGATCGCGGTGTCCACGCAGGCGATGGCCTGCATGGCCAGTGACCGGTCACGCAGGATGTCGTAGCTGGGCGGCAGCGAAGCCTCCCAGCAGCCCTCGGTGTTCATCGCGGACATGCCCAGCAGGTGCGGGGTGATCTCCTCGTTGATGATCTGCACGATCGAGGCCTGCTCGGCGTCGGTGTCGCCGTTGAACGCCTCGCCGACGATCCCACCGGAGGTGTAGATCCGGGTGATGATGGTGCAGCGGGAGGTCATCGAGTAGTGGCTGCCCTGGAACCTCTGGGCCAGTGGCACCCGGATCGGGACCACCTCCACCCGCTCGATCGTCAGGTCCCGGTCGAACCGAGTGGTGGGGTTCGGCCGTTCGGTGGAAGCCTCAGTCATGCAAACCAGTCCAGTGTCGGGTGTGGATAGAACGTCACGGGCGGTCGATCTTGCCCAGTCGTAGGTGGATCGCCTTGGTCTCGAAGTACTCGTCCAGACCCTCCCGGCCCAGTTCGCGACCGAATCCACTGGCCTTGTAGCCGCCGAAGGGCATCACGAAGGCCAGTCCGGCGTCGTGGTAGGCGTTGATGAACACCGTGCCGGCCCGGATCCCCTTGGCGGTGCGCAGCGCGATGTCCACGTCCTGCGTCCACACCGCCGCGGCCAGCCCGAACATGGTGTCGTTGGCCAGCCGGACCGCCTCGGTGGCGTCGTCGAAGGTCAGCACCGACAGCACCGGCCCGAAGATCTCCTCCTGGCTGATGGTCATCTGCGGGGTGACCTGGTCGAAGATGGTCGGTTCGAAGTACAGGCCGGCCGACAGCGGACCCTCGGTGATCCGTCGACCGCCGTACACCAACTCGGCGCCCTGCGCGCCGCCCACCTCGACGTAGTGCGTCACGGTGTCGAGTTGGCTGTGGTCGACCACCGGGCCGATCATGGTCTTCTCGTCGAGCGGGTCGCCCAGCCGGCTGCTCTTCGCCATCTTCACCAGGGCGTCAAGAAACTCGTCGTGGATCTCCCGCTGCACCAGCAGCCGGCTACCGGCCTGGCAGGCCTGCCCGGTGTTGAGGAAGATTCCCCAGTAGGCGGCGGACACCGCCTTGTCCAGGCGGGCGTCGGCGAAGACGACGTTCGGGGACTTGCCGCCCAGTTCCAGCGACACCTTCTTCATGTTCCCGGCCGCGGCGACGAGCACCTGACGGCCCACCTCGTTGGATCCGGTGAAGGCCACCTTGTCCACGCCCGGGTGGGCGGCCAGTGCCGTGCCCACCTCGGCGCCACCACCGGTGACCACGTTGTAGACCCCGGCCGGCAGACCGGCGTCGGCCAGTACCCGGGCCAACTCCAGCGCGGGGGAGGGGGTCAGACTGGCCGGCTTGGCGATCATCGTGCAGCCGGCGGCCAGCGCCGGCCCCACCTTCCAGGCCAGGCCCAACAACGGGAAGTTCCAGGGGGTGATCATCGCGACCACGCCGATCGGCTCGCGCAGGATCAACCCGAGCGCGTCGGGTGTGTGCTGGGAGATCGACTCGCCGCGCAGGTCCTTGGCCAGCGCCGCGTAATACTCGAACACCTCGGCGGTGAGCTGCACCTCGCCTCGGGCCAACCGGATCGGCTTGCCCAGTTCCAGCGCGATACGCAGCCCGATGGCATCGGCACGCTCGCGCAGCAGAGCGGCTGCGCGGAGCAGGATCGTGGTCCGTTGCCCGGCCGGCGCGGTGGGCCACGGCGACTCGTCGAAGGCACGCCGGGCGGCGGCCACCGCGACGTCCACGTCGGCGGCGGTGCCCCGGGCGTAACGGCCCACCAGTCGGCCGTCGGCCGGGCTGGTGCGCTCGCTACCACCGCCGGCCAGCGGGGCGACCCACTCGCCGTCGACGAAGAGCTGGTAGGAGGCGAGATCCGGGTGGTCCACCTGGGTGCTGGTCATGAGTCCTCCGTGGACTGTGGGTCCGTGGACGGTGGAACCGAGGGCGTGCGGGGCGGGGCGTAGCACTCCAGCAGCCGACACCCGTCCGGGCCCGCCACCGCGCCGTGCCGGGCCCCGCCGGGGAGGATGAACCCCTCCCCGGCGACCAGCGTGGCGGTGTGCTCGCCACGCTGGTCGACCCACCGCAGTTCCAACGACCCGCTGATGACCTGCCCGAACTCCTCGTTGTGGTGGTCGTGGTCGGGCACCACCGCGTTGGGGTCGAGGGTGTAGAACGCGGCCGACAGTTGTGCACCCAGCGCCAGGGTGGCCCGGATACCCGGCAGCATCGCGTTCTGTTCGGCGGTGTCCCAGCGCAACACCGGGTCGATGGACTGGTCAGGCATCAGACGCTGGCACCAACTCGGTGACCTGCACGACCACCCCGTCCGGGTCGACGGCCAGGGCGACCCGCCAGCCGCCCTGCGGGGTCATCACGGTGGTGGGGGAGGTGAGGAAGCTGAACCCGGCCCCGGTCAGGTCCCGGTGCACCGCGTCGGTGTCGTCGGTGAGCACCGCGAACCGGGTGATGCCCTGCTGGTTCTGCGGCGGTGCGCCCGGCCCGTCGGCGGTCTCCGGGCCGAACCACTCCACCACGTCGAGCAGTGTTGCCTGCTCGTCGTCGCCCAGTCGCAGGTGGACGAACCGACACTTGCCACTGGGGACGAGGAACGCCTCGGCCAGTTTCGGGTTGTCCACCGTGCGGTCGGCGACGATCTGGAACCCGAGCCGGCGGTAGAACTCCACCGATCGGTCGAGGTTCTTGGCGTTGATCGCGATGTGGAATACACGCTTGAGCAACGGAACTCCTCCTGGTCGCTCGTTGTCGCTCGTTCTGCTCTGCGGTCCGCTTGCGATGCTGGTGTGTCGAGGTGTCGGCCACCCGGGCGCGTGCCGGGTCACTGACATGCTGGGGGCATGTTGGGGGGTGGTCAGTGGATGGACGGGCTCACACCGGGTCGGCGAAGGGCATGAGCTGGTCGGCCAGCCGGGCGACCTCGTCGAGCACCCCGGACAGGTTGTCGTGGTCGAACGAGGTGTCGGCGATGAGCGTCTTCACGCCCAGGCCGGCGTAGCGTTCGATGGTCGCGGCGTCCATCTTGGCCTGGGTGACCGGACGCGCCGACAGCTCGATGTCGTCGAGTGTCCGGCCGTGCTCGGCCAGGTACCCCGACAGGATTTCCAGCTTCTTCTCCAGCTCGTCGGGCGCGATGTAGAGCGGGTGCCAGCCGTCGGCCACCGCGGCGACCCGGCGCAGCACGCCGTCACTCTTGCCACCGCACCACACCGGGATCGAGGAGGGCTGGGCCGGCTTGGGGTAGAACTTGAAACCGGAGTACTCGTAGAAGTCGCCGTGGAAGTCGATCTCGTCGGCTGACCACAGGTGCTTGAGCAACCGGATGTACTCGGTGGTGCGCCGGCCACGGGTCTCGAAGGGCACGCCGAAGATCTCGAACTGCTCGCGCATCCAGCCGGTGCCCACGGCCACCACGGTGCGCCCGCCGTTGAGGGTGTCCAGGGTGGCGAACGCCTTGGCGGTGTTGAGCGGGTGATGCCAACTGGCGATCAGCACCGAGGTGCCCACGGTGATCCGCTGGGTCGCCGCCGACGCCCAGGCCAGGGTGAGGATGGTGTCGAAGTACGGCGTCTCGGGCGGCCAGAAGAACTTGCCGTCCTCGCGGTACGGGTACTTCGAGTGCACATCGACGGGAAGTGCGATGTGGTCGGTCATCCACAGCGAGTCGAACCCGAGTTCCTCGG
>DATCWR010000345.1:0-2394 GCA_036566245.1 Mycobacteriales bacterium
GGCCGCCCACCACTCCCAGGTGGGCAGCACCTGCTGCACCGCCGACTGGTCGCGTCGAAGCATCAGGATGTCGATGTCTTCGTGTTCACGGTAGGCATGGCCGACCGACAGTTCCATGGCATAGCCGCCAGCGACCCACCACGGACACGTCAGGGTCGAGAAGAGAGCGACCACTCTCGCCACCTGGCGTCGGTGGTCGCCGAACGGCTCACCGAGGAGCCGGTGGTCATCCTCACCGGCGCCCGAACGGTGGGCAAGAGCACCCTGCTGGCGGCGTGTGCCCATGTCCACGGCGTGCAGGTGGTGGACCTCGATGATGTCGCCACCCGCAGGGCCGTCGCCGCTGACCCCGACCTGTTCACCTCCGCACCCGACGAACCCGTCTGCGTTGACGAGTTCCAGCGCGTGCCCGAACTGTTGGACGCCATCAAGGCATCACTCAACCGGGATCTACGGCCCGGCCGCTTCCTGCTCACCGGATCCACCCGCTACCAGACGCTGCCACGAGCCAGCCAGTCACTGACCGGCCGCGCACACGTGGTCACGATGTGGCCACTTTCACAGGGGGAGTTGCGCGGTCGACGGGAGACCTTTCTGGACACCCTGGTGACCGAGCCGGCCAGACTGGTCACCGCCGCGCCGTCGACGACCACCCGGTCGGAGTATGAGGAACTGATCCTCGCCGGCGGGTTCCCCATCGCCCGAGCTCGGTCGAACCGGGCCCGGGCTCGATGGTTCCGGGACTTCGTGGACATGGTCATCGATCGGGACGTGTTGGAGATCCGCCGGGTGCGACAGCGTGAGGTACTCCCACTCGTACTGCACCATCTGGCCGGACAGACCGGTGGACTGGTGAACGTCAGCGACATCGCCGCCCGGGTCCACCTCGACGCCCGGCTGGTCGGGGACATGGTCACCCTGCTGGAGTCAGTCTTTCTGGTGCACCGGCTGGGCGCGTTCGGTCGCACCCTGGCCGGGCGGGTCAACCGTTCGCCGAAACTCCACGTGGTGGACAGCGGACTGGCCGCGTTCCTGCTCGGGGTCAACGAACGACGACTGCGGACTCGCGACCCCGGCACGCTCACCGGGTTCGGTCAGGTGGTCGAGACGTTCGTGGTGAACGAACTGCTCAAGCAGGCCGGCTGGGCCGATGCGGTGGTTGGTTTCGGCCACTTTCGTACCCGGGACCAGCACGAGGTCGACCTGGTGGTGCGCTCGGAGGACGGTGCCGTCGCCGGAGTCGACGTGAAGGCCGCGTCCACGGTCACCGACGACGACTTCCGTGGGCTGCGTGTGCTGCGGGACCGGCTCGGCGCGGACTTCGTTGGCGGCGTGGTGGTCAACCTCGGCCAACACTCCTACACCCACGGCGATCGGTTGCACGTGGTGCCACTCGACCGGTTGTGGGCGTGACTGCCGGCGGTTGGTCGCCCTGCGTCGTGGTCAGGTGGCCCGGGTGGTCCGGCCGTGTAGTCAAGCGGAGGCCGGTGGAAGCAAATGGTGGGGGTGGGTGCGGTGGCCGGAACGGCGCGGGGGACACTGGTAACACCGAGTGCCGGCCGTACCGGAAGGCGAGAGATGTTCCCCTTTGGCCGCCGCGGTGTTGTGGCACTGCTCGCCGCGACGCTGTCTGTTGGTCTGTTGACGTCCTGTTCCGGTGGCAGTGACGCGGTGGACCAGACCGCCGGATCCCAGTTCCGGTTCGTGGCCGGCGACGGCACCGGTCGGGTGATCCCGGCCGAGGACCGGAAGACCGCGCCGAGCTTCTCCGGTGACCTGGTTGGTGACGGCACCTTCGACTCGGCGAGTCTGGCCGGCAAGGTCGCGGTGATCAACTTCTGGGGCCAGTGGTGCGGGCCGTGCCGGGTGGAGACACCCGACTTCGAGAAGGTGTACCAGGCCACCAGATCGCAGGGTGTGCAGTTCGTCGGGATCGACGTGAAGGACTCCGAACAACTGGCCCAGGCGTTCCTGGCCGACAAGAAGATCAGTTACCCCAGTGTGTTCGACCCTGACGGGCGGGTGGCGTTGAGATTCCGTGACTTCCCACCCAACGCGATTCCCTCCACCATCGTGCTGGACCGGCAGAGCCGGGTCGCCGCGGTGTTCCTCAAACCGCTGCTGACCGAGGACATCCAGCCGCTGGTGACCAGACTGGCGGCCGAGAAGTGATCGTCGCGGCCGGAGTCGGCGAAACCTTCGCTCGGACCGTCACCGACGGCCCGCTGATCGTCGCCGCGTTGGTGGCGGTGGTGGCCGGGCTGGTCAGCTTCCTGTCCCCGTGCGTGCTGCCGCTGGTGCCTGGCTACCTGTCCTACGTGACCGGCCTGGCCGGTGCCGGTGCCTCGACCCGGACCGCCCCCGCGGGCAGCGCCGAGGACTCGGCCCCGGCCG
>DATCWR010000348.1:0-4911 GCA_036566245.1 Mycobacteriales bacterium
CGCCGCCGCCGCGGTCGCGCCGGTGGCCAGACCGTCATCGACCACCACCGCCCGCCGTCCGGCGACCTGCTCGGCCGGCCGGCCGTCGCGGTAGGTCTGCTCCCGGCGGGCGACCTCATGCCGTTCCCGTTCGGTGACCGCGTCGAGTTGGGACGGTGACACGCCCATGCCGGCGATCACGTCGTCGTTGAGTACCCGGACGTCCCCGCCGGCCACCGCGCCCATGGCCAGTTCCGGATGCCAGGGCACGCCCAGTTTGCGTACCACCAGCACGTCCAGGGGTGCGTCCAGGGCCCGGGCCACCTCGGCCGCGACCGGCAGGCCGCCACGGGGAAGTCCCAGGACCACCACATCCTGGCCGGCCAGGTGGCCGAGCAACGCGGCCAACTCGCGTCCGGCCTGGCTGCGGTCGTCGTAGGGGACTGGGCTCACCCGGTGCTCTTACCCCGTTGGGTGGGGTCAGTACCGGCCGGTGACCCGCCGTGTGCGGCCGCGACATCCGACCTTGCGCCGCCAGCCTGGGGCAGGTCCAGACCGGACAGGATGTTTCGGGCGATTCCCAGCCCGGTTCCGCCCAGTGCGAGGACCCTGGTGAACAGGTCCGACATGCCCTCGGCACCGTTGTTTCGGGTGGGTTACTGCTTCACAGCACGGTGCCCGAACGGGACCCTTCCGACGGCCTGACACCGAGGTGAAGAAGTTCCGGTAGGCGGCGTTCAGATCAGCCAGTGCCTGTGTCCATATGGTGACGGAACTGGCGCCATCCTCTGGTGAACCGCCGTGGACCGGCCGTCTGGTCGCGTTCCGCCGGCTGTCGGACGGGTGGTCGTGTGGCGTTCAGATGACGCTGGTGACGGTGGCCAGCAGCGTGCGTAGTTCGGCGGCGACCTCGGCACCCAGCGCGGCGAAGTCGCGTTCGGTCAGGTCCGCGCAGCCGTCGGCCATCCGCCGCAGCAGGTCCTTGCCGAACCCACCCCGAAGTCCGGTCAGGGTCGTCGGGTCCAGCCGGCCGAACAGGATCGCCTGCTCGACCGGAACCGGGCGGCTGGCCGGGCCGAACCCGTTCTTCATGTCGAAGTGTCCGCGCTGCTCGGGAGTCAGTCGCAACAGCAGGTCGGCCTTCTGCGCGCCGTCACCGAACCGACCCGGGCGGCGCAGGACCCGGTGTGGCACGTAGTTCTCCGCCTCCCGCAGTTCGAGCACGTGCACCACCACGCCGATCTGGGCGAGCCGTTCGGCCTTGCGGTGCGAGATGGTCTGCTGCCCGGGCAACAACCGGTCGCTGTCGAGCAGGGCCGCGGTCCGTACCCGCCTGCGGTAGCGGGCCGCCACCGCCTCGGCCACCTTCACCAGGCTGCTGCCGCCACCGTGGGCGATCTCCAGCCACCCGGCGGCCAGCGCGCGACGGAGCCGCTGAGCCCGGAACACCTCAGCCAGAACCCGGACGAAACATCCGTCGGAGTCCTGATCCTCGACCACCAGTACGGCCGGACGGCACAGGTCGGCGGCGTGGTCGGCCAGATCGTCCGGGCCGACCCGCACCGGCACCGAGCGATCCCGCCTGCCGCTCCACCGCGAGGCGACGGTCCCCTTGCGGGCCAGCGCCACCGAGGTGGTGGCCAACCTGGGGGCGTGCTCGGCGAGGTACCGTTCGGCCGCGGCCAGCACTGACGGGTCGGCCAGCCAGTCGTGTCGCCCCTCGGCGAAGCAGCGCAGCAGACCGAGCAGGTCGGGCAGCGCCTCGGCCGTGTCGAAGGCTTCGACGGCAAGGTCAACGCGCACCCGCGTCCTGCCTTCGCAACTGCGCGACCGCCAGCGCCTGGGTCTCCTCGTAGTCCTCGCTGAACACCCCCGGCGGCCAGTAGTCCAGGTCACCGTCCGCGTCGATCCCGATCCGCTGCGCCCGGGCGGCACCGTCGGTGTGCTCGACGAAGTAGATCGCCACGGTGCGCGGGTCCAACCCTTCGGCGATCCGCCGACGCAGTCGCAACAGCAGGGTTTCGCTGTGTGTCTCGATGAGGAACCGCACCCCGGTGTACCGGGTGGCGTTCAGGTACAGGTCGGCCAGTGCGCCGTGGGCGGCCGGGTGCAGGTGCAGTTCGGGTTGTTCGACGATCTCCAGCACCGGGCCACGCGGGGGGCTGAGCGCGTCCAGGGCCCGCTGCACGAAGATCGGCAGCGCCTGGGCCACTCCGGTACCCGAGTCGGCCAGGTTCACCCGCAGGGTGTCGTCGTCGCGCGAGGTGAGCATCACCGAGTACAGGCCGCCGCGCTCGACCACGTCGACCCGCCACCCGGGCAGGTTGTCGGCCAGGCCCTGGTTCACCTGCCGCATCAGCCGGCCCTGCCGCCGGGCCACGTCGTCGGCCAGGATGCTCGCGATGCGCTCCCCGCCCACACCGACGTCGGTGGGCATCCGGGCGGGCAACCGGTGCCGACGGGCCGGTCGGTCCCGGAAAGGGCCGAGGTAACGCACGGTGGGGTAGCTGTCCCGGATCGCCCTGGCCGTGGTGAGCAGTCCGGACACCAGGTGGTCGGGCACCCCGCCGGCCGGGACACCGGCGGGCAGCAACCCGCGGAACTGCACCGGGTATCTGCGGCTGACCCGGTCGCCGGACCGAACGGTGTACCTGACCCGTTCGGGTGGTTCGGATGGTTCGTGCGGTTCCCGGTCCACCGTGGTCACCACGCCGTCGGCCTGCGACCGCAGCGAACTGACCACCTGGGTCTGGTACTCGTCGATGTGCTGTACCCGTGCGGCCAGTTTCGCCGGGCCGGCCACGCCGTCGAACTCCAACTCGATCTCCACGCTGCCCTCTGGGCGTTTGGCGTAGACCAGGTCGGTGAACGACTCCAGGATCCCCTCGCTGAGCACGTCGAGGTCGAACGGAGCCGGTGAGTTTGTCCTGATACCGGTCTCGCAGACCAGTGGTGCGCGAACCAGGGCGCTCTTGCCGGAGTTGTTCCGCCCCAGCACCACCGTGACCGGGCACAGTTCGATGTCCTGCCGCTGGGCGAAGCAACGGTAGCCGGTCAGGGCCATCCGGGTCAGGGCCATGTGGATCACTTTAGGTGACACAACGATCACTTTGGGTGAGACAGGCCGACCCTGACCCGAGCCCACGCGGCCGGGACCGGTGCGGACCTCAGAGGCGCATCCGGGATGCGATCCGCCGACCCAGCAGGGCCGGCAGTGTGGCCACCACCTGGGTGAGTTCGTCGACCTGGTCACCGTTCAGTGCCTGCGCACCGTCGCACAGGGCCTGCTCGGGACGCGGGTGCATGTCCACGATGAGTCCCTCCGCGCCGGCGGCGATGCCGGCCCTGGCCAGCGGCAGCACCAGGTCACGCTGACCGCCCGCGTGCGACGGGTCGACGATGACCGGCAGGTGGGACAGCCGGTGCACCATGGGCACGGCCGCCACGTCCAGGGTGTTGCGGGTGCCGGTCTCGAAGGTGCGTATACCCCGCTCGCACAGCACGATGTCGAGGTTGCCACGCTGGGCGATGTACTCGGCGGCCATCAGCCACTCCTCGTACGTCGCGCTCAGGCCCCGCTTGAGCAGCACCGGCTTACCGGTCGACCCGACCGCCTGGAGCAGCGGGAAGTTCTGCATGTTGCGGGCACCGATCTGGAGCATGTCGGCGTACTCGCACACGGCCGGGACATCGCCCGCCTCGACCACCTCGGTGACCACCGGCATGCCGGTTTCCTCCCGGACCTCGGCGAGGATACGAAGCCCGTCCACGCCCAGCCCCTGGAACGCGTAGGGCGAGGTGCGCGGCTTGAACGCCCCGCCGCGCAGCAGGGTGGCCCCGGCGCGCTGGGCCAGCCTGGCCGCCTGGAGGGTCTGCTCGGCCGTCTCCACCGCGCACGGCCCGGCGATCAGGGTGAAGGTGTCCGGACCGATCGGCACACCGGCCACCGAGACCGTCGAGGTCCGCTGTCCGTTCTCACGGCTGACCAACTTGTACGGCGCGGTGATCCGGACCACCTCGGCCACACCCGGCAGTCGCAGCAGTTCCAGTGACTCCAGTACGTCATCGTCACCGACCACCCCGATGACGGTGCGGGTGATACCACGGGACACGAACGGGGTGCCGCCGGCCGCCTCCACGTGCCGCACCACCTCGTTCAGTTCGGCGTCGGCGGTGTGCGGGCCCATCACGATGACCATGTTGTAACTCCAGGAGCGGGTGGATGAATGACAGAAGCCCCGGACCGTGTGGCCCGGGGCTCGTAGGACTGCGGTGGCGGTCGCGCTAGTGCACGGCGTGCCTCCGCACCCTGATGGCCCGGGGCGCGGGGGCATAGCTAAAGCGCGACATGCCAACGAGCGTACCCGACGATCGGGTCAGGCAGCGTCGCGGGCCTGCCCGAGCAGGGCGATGTCCTGCTCGTGCCTGGCGTCGGGGGTTTCCACCACCACCGGCACGCCCCGGGTCACCGGGTGGGTGAACAGCACCCCGAAGGCGTCCAGTCCGATGTTGCCCGACCCGATCGCGGCGTGGTGGTCACGGGTGGAGCCACACGGGTCGGCCGAGTCGTTGGCGTGCACCAGTCCGACCCGTCCGGTGTCCACCGCCCGGGACACCGCGGTGAGCACCGAACGCATGCCCGAGGCGGTGGCGATGTCGTGACCGGCCGCGTACAGGTGGCAGGTGTCCAGGCACAGGCCCACCCGGGGATGCCAGCCCAGGGCGTCCAGGTAGCCGGGCAGGTCCTCCACCCGTGCGGCCAGGGCGGCCCCACCGCCGGCCGTCGGTTCGACCAGCAACATCGGACCATCATCGGTCAGTTCGTCCACCAGCGGTCGCAGGTGCTCGCGCACCTGACCGAAGGCGTCGGCACGCCGGGCCCCGCCCACCGCCGATCCGGCGTGCACCCACCACGCCGCGGGCACCCAGTTC
>DATCWR010000438.1:0-9559 GCA_036566245.1 Mycobacteriales bacterium
CGGCCGGCTGCTCGGCCGGACGCCAGTTCGCCTGTCGCGCCGGCGCCGCCGGGGTCCGCTCCTCATGGGACACCTTGAACGCGCCCGGCCAGGTGTTGCTCGGGTCGAACGGGTCGGGTCGGGCCGCCTCGGCCGGCGTGCCGTGCCGTCCCGTGCTCTCCGGTTCGGGCGCCCGGTGGGTCGAGTAGCCGGTGCGGACCTCGTCAGGCCGGGGTGCCGGGTAGGACGCGGGCACGCTGTGGGACTCGCTGGACACCGAGCCGGGCCAGGGCGGGACACTGCCGTACGTCGCGGCCGGCGGTACGGGTACCGCCGGGGTCGGTACCGGCTGGCTGGGGGCTACCGGCTGACCGGAGGGGGATGGGTAGGACGACCAGGCCGGCGAGGGCGCCGGGGACCCGAACGTCCCGGACGAGTCGGGTGTGCGGTGGGCCGGCGCTGCGGTGAACTCCTCCGGCCCTGCCGGGCCGGTCGATCCGCTGGTGGCGGCCGGGATCTCGGGTGTCAGGTACCCACCGACGGCCGGCGCGTGTGTGGCCACGGGCAGTTCGGGCTCGGCATGGGTCGGCGCGGCCAGGGCGGGGTGGTACGAGGGTCCCCGGGACGCGCCGTGCGTGCCCGCCGGGATGAACTCGGTGGGTGAGTAGGGCTCCGGGTCGGTGCGCTGGGCGACCAGCCGGGGCCCGGCCGGATCGGAGCCGTAGGAGGGCACCGACGGGTGGGACGGGGTCGGATCCACCGGTGGGCTGTCGGAGAACCCGGCGGGCAGTTGCGGAGGTTCGACCGGTCGACGCGACTCCTCCTGGATGGACCGGAGCCGTTCGGGTGAGAGCCCGGCCGCCTGGGCCATCAGTGCGACCCGCTCCGGTCCCTCGATGCCCATCAACTCGGCGCGCAGCCGGTGTACCTCGGCGCGCAGCTCCTCGAGTTCCTGGGTGCGGGTCTCCTCCAGTTCGCGGCGCATCTGCACTTCCAGCCGCAGTTCGTACTCCCGGCGGGCGGCGACCTCCTGCTGCAACTCCATCTGGTAGAAGCGGCGGAGCTCCTCGTCGCTGTCACCGCCTGCCTGCTCGACCCTGGTCCGGAACCGTCCGGTGATGGACACCAGCAGGAAGGCCCACAGCGCGCCCACCACGGCCAACCGTAGCTGTTTGGCGTTGTCGGTGAGTACCAGCGCGGCCAGCGAGGCGCTGGCGAGCAACACCCCACACGCGGTGATGAGCGTTCGGCCGTATTCCCGCCCGGGACGATCCTCGTCACGTTGCGTCGCCATGGGTATGGAGACTACGCGGCGTAGCAAGACCTCGGGGCGCTCTGCTGCTACTGGCAGGGAGGACTTATTGATCCGTACGGTCCGTAGTCAGTGGCGCCGTTCGCAGTAACGCAGTGTGATATTGGTCGGCCAGCGTCGGTTCCCGATCGGTCTGCCCTCTCAGACGGTGGCACTGCGAGTCATCCCGTTCGCGCGGTTTAGTGGTCAATCGTCCCAGGTGAGTTGCCCTGTGGGTGATGTCTTGCCCCGCCTCCAACCATCTTCTTCGTTTTTGTTGACGACCGTCATGAAATGGCTATGGTCGCGGTGTCAGGTGGGGCGGTCACAGCTCAAGGGGGCTCGGATCATGAGCGTGCGCGAGCCAGGCGGGACAGGACTCCTCGACGGGTCGCCGTACTGGAATCCGAAGACCGAGACGTTGCCGCGGGAGCGGCTGCGGCAACTGCAACTGGTCAAACTGCGCAGGCTCGCCGGATGGGCGGCCGAACGTAGCCCGCACTACCGGAAGGCGTTCGCCACCGCCGGGTTCAGCCCGGACCAGCTGGTGACCCTCGACGACCTGCGCCGCATCCCGTTCCTGACCCGCCAGGAGTGGATGGACGGGCAGGAGGCCAACCCGCCCTACGGCACGCTGCCCACCGCCGGCCCGGAGGCCGCGATACGGCTGCACACCACCAGCGGGACCTCCGGCCGGATGCCACTGCGCGCCCTGGACAGCCGGAAGGACTGGACCTGGACCGCGGAGATGTGGTGCTACGGGATGTGGGCGATGGGCGTCCGCCCGGCCGACATCGCCTACATCGCGTTCGGGTACGGGTCGTTCATCGGGTTCTGGGGCCTGCACTACGCGATGGAGAAGATCGGTGTGCTGACCGTGCCCGGGGGCGCGCAGACCACCGAGTCGCGGGTCCGTCAGATCGTCGACTTCGGCGCCACCGTGGTGGCCTCCACCCCGACCTACGCGCTGCGGTTGGCCCAGGAGGCCGAGCGGCACGGCATCGACCTGCCCGGCTCGGCCGTGCACACCGTGGTGCTGTCCGGTGAACCGGCCGGTTCGATTCCCGAGACCAAGGCGCTGATCGAGAAACTGTGGGGTGCGAAGGCCTATGACACGGCCGGGATGACCGAGATCTCCACCATCTTCATGTACGAGTGCGACCACCAGCCCGGTGGCGCGCACATCATCGAGGACCACGTGATCGAGGAGGTGGTTGACCCGGCCACCGGCGAACCGGTCGACTACGGCGAGATGGGCGAACGGGTGGTCACCTCGTTCGGCCGCAGCATGATTCCGTTGCTGCGCTACCGCACCGCCGACCTGGTCCGTAAGGTCCCGGCGTCCACCTGCGGCTGCGGGCGCACCTTCGACATCTACGCCGGTGGTGTGCTCGGTCGGGCCGACGACATGAAGCTGGTCCGCGGCACCAACGTGTACGCGCGGGCCATCGAGGGCATCGTGCGTGGTTTCCCGGCGGTCGAGGAGTTCCAGATCCGAATCAGCCGGGAGGGCATCCGCGACGAGATCACGGTGCGGGTCGAGGCGGCCGTGTCCGAGCAGGAGTGGACCACGATGGCCGGCCAACTCGGCCAGGAACTGGCCGCCGCGCACGAGGGCCTGCGGTTCGGGGTCGAACGGGCCGAGGCCGGCACCCTGCCCAGGTTCGAACTGAAGGCGAAGCGGCTGGTGGACACCCGGACCGAACCACTCAGGGAGCTGTGACATGCCGACCGACCTGCCCGGGACCACGGTTCAGGGAACAGACCTGCCCGTGACCGACCTGTTGGGCACCGAACTGAGCGACGCCGAGGCAGCGGTGTTGCGGGTCTACCTGGACCTGCGCGATCTGGTCCGCCGCACCGACCTGGCGCCGTGTGCCGCGGCGAACCTGCGGGCCGCGCTGGCCTGTGCCGCCAACGCGGTCAACGACCTGGCACTGGAGTACGAACACCTGCTCGACGACGGGGTCTGAGCGATGCGGGTGGCGTGCCTGGGGGGCGGACCGGGCGGCCTGTTCCTGGCCATCCTGTTGAAGCAGGCCGACCCGTCAACCCAGGTGACCGTGTTCGAACGCAACACCCCGTCCGACACGTTCGGCTTCGGGGTGGTGTTCAGTGAGGAGACCCTGGCCAACATCGCCTCGGCCGACCCGGAGTCGGTCGAGGCGATCACCCGGCGGTTCCGGCAGTGGAGCGCCATCGATCTGCGCTGGCGGGACCGGACCATGCGCAGTGACGGTCACGCGTTCGCCGCGCTGGCCCGCACCAGTCTGCTGGGTATCCTCACCGACCGGGCTCGGGCGTTGGGGGTGGACCTGCGCGACCGCACCGAGGTGACCGACCACGACGCACTGCGCCGGTCGTACGACCTGGTGGTCGCCTGTGACGGGGTACACAGTGGCCTGCGCACCGCCCTGGCCGACCAGTTCGGGCCCAGCCTGGAGCGCCGCCGGTCGAAGTACGTGTGGTTCGGTACCACCGCGCACTTCGACGTGTTCACCTTCATCTTCGTCGAGACCGAGTACGGCCTGTTCCAGGCCCACGTGTACCCCTACGACGACGGGCACGCCACGTTCATCGTGGAGACCGACCCGCAGACCTGGGCCCGCGCCGGGCTGGACCGCAACGCCGCCGTGCCGCTGGCGCCCGGCCAGACCGACGAGGAGTCGTTGCGCTTCTGCCAGCAACTGTTCGCCGACCATCTGGACGGACATCCGCTGCTGGGCAACAACTCGCGGTGGCTGGAGTTCACCACGGTACGTAACGAGTCCTGGCACACCGGCAACGTGGTGTTACTCGGCGACGCCGCGCACACCGTGCACTTCAGCGTTGGTTCGGGCACCAAACTGGCGATGGAGGACGCCATCGCACTGTCCGCTGCGCTGGGTCGACACGACGACCTGTCCGCGGCGTTGAAGGACTACGAGCAGGAACGCCGCCCGCTGGTGGAGTCCCTGCAACGCGCCGCGCAGACGTCGCTGGAGTGGTTCGAGGGGGTGCGGCGCTACCTGGACCTGCCCACCGAGCAGTTCTTCGTGCAACTGCTCACCCGGTCCCAGCGGGTCACCTACGACAACCTCAAACTGCGTGACCCGGGCTTCATGGCCGGCATCGACCGCTGGTTCGCCGGCCAGGCCCGCGAGCGCGGGCTCCAGGTCGCCGACGGCACGCCGCCGATGTTCTTCCCGTACCGGCTGCGGCAGATGCGGCTGGCCAACCGGATCGTGGTCTCGCCGATGGCGCAGTACTCCTGCGCCGGCGACGGGGTGCCCACCGAGTGGCACCTGGTGCACCTGGGATCCCGTGCGGTCGGTGGTGCCGGGCTGGTGTTCACCGAGATGACCTGCGTGTCGCCGGAGGGACGGATCACCCCCGGGTGCCCGGGGCTGTGGAACGACGAGCAGGCCGCCGCCTGGCAGCGGATCGTCGGGTTCGTGCACCGCGAGACAGACGCCAGGATGGGCCTGCAACTGGGCCACGCCGGACGTAAGGCGTCCACCCGGGTGATGTGGGAGGGCGAGGACCTGCCACTGGCCGAGGGGAACTGGCCGGTGCTCGCGCCGTCCGCACTGCCCTACCGGCCGGTCAACCAGGTGCCGCGGCAGATGACCCGGGCGGACATGGACGAGGTCCGCGAGCAGTTCGTCCGGGCCGCCCGGTACGGCGCCCGGTGTGGGTTCGACATCCTGGAACTGCACATGGCGCACGGCTACCTGCTGTCGACGTTCCTGTCGCCGGTGACCAACCGGCGTTCGGACCGGTACGGCGGCGCGCTGGCCAACCGGGCCGCCTACCCGTTGGAGGTGTTCGACGCGGTGCGGGCGGTGTGGCCGGACGACCGGCCGATGTCGGTCCGGATCTCGGCCACCGACTGGGTGCCCGGCGGGTTCGACGGGGACGACGCGGTGTGCTTCGCCCGGATGCTCGCCGAGCACGGGTGCGACATCGTGGACGTGTCCACCGGACAGGTCAGCCCGGACCAGCGGCCGGCCTACGGGCGGCTGTACCAGACTCCGTTCGCCGACCGGATCCGACACGAGGTCGGTATCCCCACCATGACCGTCGGAGCGGTGTCCAGTGTGGACGACGCGAACACGATCATCGTGACCGGCCGGGCCGATCTGTGTCTGCTCGCCCGACCGCACCTGGTGGACCCGTACTGGACCCTCAACGCCGCGCTGGACCTCGACTACGACGGCCACCAGTGGCCTCGGCAGTACCTGTCCGGTCGGACCGCCCGACGTCGGGAGCAGCAGCCGTGACCCCGTCCACCCACACCACACGCACACCCCCACCCACCCGGGGGCTCCCTCATCCAGCATCGTTGCCTGTCAAGGCGTACGCCAACCCTCCGGGCCGATCTGTGGACAGGGCGGAGACCTGTGGACAACCGGATCGGGGTGGTGGTGGGCCCACGCCGGCCTCCGGGTCGGTCCGCCCGCCCGACCTGCCCGCCGGCGCACCCACCGGGAGAACTGATGGCCCACCCCCAGACTGATCCGGCCAGACCCGACCAGGCGACCGACCGGACCGACCGGACCGATCCGGCCGAGGACGGCCGGCACATTCGTGCGCTGGCCGAGACCGTGCTGCGTCCGCTGGCCGAGGCCGGTGAACCGGGCCGGGTCAACCGCCCACTGGTGGCGGCACTGGGGGCCGCCGGGCTGCTGGCCCGACTGTTTCCCGGAGTGGCCGAGGGGCACCTGACCGGGCAGGCCGGCGCGGTCGACCTGTGCCTGCTGCGGGAGAACCTGGCCCGGGTCAGCACCGAGGCCGAGACCGCACTGGCCCTACAGGGGCTTGGCGGTTACCCGATCCTGCAGTCCGGCCCACCCGAACTGGTGGACCGGTGGATACCGGCGATCGCCACCGGTGAGGCGGTCGCCGCGTTCGCGCTCACCGAACCCGAGGCCGGTTCGGACGCGGCGGCGTTGGCCCTGACGGCCGAGGCCGACGGATCGGGGTGGCGGCTGTCCGGAGAGAAGGTCTGGATCTCCAACGCACCCGACGCCGACGTGTACACGGTGTTCGCCCGCACCGGGCCGGGGTCGGGCGCCCGGGGAGTGTCGGCGTTCGCGGTACCCGGGGACCGGGCCGGGCTGGGTGGTGAGTCGCTGGACCTGCTCGCCCCGCACGCCATCGGTCGGCTCACCTTCGACCAGGTCCGGGTGGAGCCCGGGGAACTGCTGGGAAATCTGGGTGGCGGGTTCGCGGTGGCGATGCGGACGTTGGACCTGTTCCGCCCGTCGGTGGGAGCGTTCGCGGTGGGCATGGCCCAGGCCGCGCTGGACGCCTCGATCGACCATGCCACGTCGCGGCGAGCGTTCGGCGGCACGCTGGCCGACCTACAGGCCGTCTCGCACAGCCTGGCCGAGATGGCCACCCGGGTCGAGGCGGCCCGGCTGTTGGTCTACTCGGCCGCCGCGGCGTACCAGGCGGGCAACCCGGATCTCACCCGCCGCGCGGCCATGGCGAAACTGTTCGCCACCGAGACCGCGCAGTACGTGGTGGACGCCGCGGTGCAGGTGCACGGGGCCAGCGCGTTGCAACGCGGACACCTGCTCGAACACCTCTACCGGGAGGTGCGGGCGCCGCGCATCTACGAGGGGGCCTCGGAGGTGCAGCGCACCATCATCGCGCGGGAGTTGGTCAGGTCACGGACGAAGGGTGGTCGTCGATGAGTCCGTTCCGGGGTTCGGCCGGGTTCACCGAGCACTGGCAGCACTTCCGGCTGGAACGGGACGGCCAGGTGGCGACCCTCACCTTCACCCGCCCGGACAAACTCAACGCGCTCACCTTCGCGGCCTACGCCGACCTGCGTGACCTGCTGCACGAACTGCCGCAGCGCGGGGACACCCGGGCGTTGGTGATCCGCGGCGAGGGGCGGGCGTTCTGCTCCGGCGGGGACGTGCAGGAGATCATCGGTGCGCTGCTGGAGATGCGCCCGGACGAACTGTTGGACTTCACCAGGATGACCGGTGCGGTGGTACGGGCCATGCGGGAGTGCCCGGTGCCGATCATCGCCGCGGTGCACGGGGTCGCCGCCGGGGCCGGATCGGTGATCGCACTGGCCGCCGACTTTCGGGTGGTGACCCGCTCGGCCCGGTTCGCGTTCCTGTTCACCCGGGTCGGACTGGCCGGAGCGGACATGGGTTCGGCCTACCTGCTGCCCAGGCTGGTCGGGTTGGGCCGGGCCACCCAGCTGCTGATGCTCGGCGACGACCTGCCGGCGGCCGAGGCGGACCGCTACGGCCTGGTCAGCGAACTGGTGGAGGACGGTGAGGTGGACGATCGGGCCGCGGCCCTGGCCCGCCGGCTGGCCACCGGGCCGGCGTTCGCCTACGCGCAGACCAAGTCGCTGTTGTCCCGGGAACTGGACCTGCCGCTGTCCGGTGCGCTGGAACTGGAGGCGATGACCCAGGCGCTGCTGATGACCAGCGAGGACTACGCCGAGTTCCACGCCGCGTTCACCGGCCGCCGCCGGCCCGAGTGGAAGGGACGCTGAGCCGGCCATGGACACTCCACACCGGATTGTCAATCCGGCCGAACTGCCGGCCGCGGTGGGGTTCGCGCACGCCGTGGTTGCCGAGCCCGGCCGGACCGTGTACCTGGGCGGTCAGATCGGCTGTGACCCGGACGGGGTGGTCCGGGCCGACACCCTGGTCGCCCAGTACGATCTGGCACTGTCCAATGTGGTCACCGCACTACGGGCGGCCGGCGGGCGACCGGGCGACCTGGTGGCCATGACCATCTACACCACCGACCTGGCCGGGTACCGGTCCAGCCTGGCCGGACTCGGCCAGGCCCACCGACGGCACCTGGGCAGGCACTACCCGGCGACCGCCCTGTTCGGGGTGACCGGACTGTTCGAACCCGCGGCACTGGTCGAACTGGTCTGTCTGGCCGTTGTCCCGGACTGACCGCCCGATGCCGGCGCCACGGCCCAGGTCGCTCATCCTCACCTTCTACGGCGCGTTCGTACGCCGACTGGACGGGTGGGTGGCGGTCTCCCACCTGGTCACCCTGATGGCCGACCTCGACCTGGACGAGCAGTCGGTCCGTTCGGCGATCTCGCGACTCAAGCGGCGTGGCTGGTTGGAGTCCAGTCGCCGGGACGGCCGGGTCGGGTACGCGTTGTCCGACCTGGCCCGGGCCGCGCTGGACCGGGCCGACGAGCGGATCTACGCCGGGCCACAGCCGGCCGACCCGGACCAGGGCTGGGGTCTGGTGGTGTTCTCGGTCCCGGAGAGCGAACGGCATCGTCGGCACGTGTTGCGCTCCCGGTTGGCCTGGTTGGGATTCGGCAACAACGCTCCGGGGGTGTGGATCGCGCCGCATCGGTTGCTCGCGCCGGCCCGTGAGCAACTCCGGGAACTCGGGCTGGCCCCCTACGTCGACCTCTACGAGGCGTCCTACGCCGGGTTCGGCGACCTGCGGACACTGGTCGAGCGCAGTTGGGACCTGGCCGGGCTGCGGGCCCGGTATGCCACCTTCCTGGCCGACCACGCTCCGGTGCTCGAACGCTGGGATCGGTCGGCCGAGGACAACCGGGCGGCCTACGTGGACTACCTGACCACCCTGGACAGGTGGCGCGGTCTGCCGTTCCTGGACCCCGGGTTACCGGCCGAACTGCTGCCCGACGGGTGGGAGGGCCACGCCGCCGCAACCCTCTTTCATGACATTCTGGGCAGGTTGCAGGAACCCGCCTTCCGTTACGTAACCGGAGTTGTGTGCCATGGACGGTACGACCAGCGCCAGCACGGTTGACGAGGTAACCACGGCACGACCCATGACCGCGATGTGAACGCCGCACGCCACATCGTTCGATGGGCCTGGAATCCGCTGCGTGACGAGCTGGCCCGGTTCTGACGGTGCCTCACCGGCCGACTGGACGGGCCGGCCGGGTCAGTGGAACAGCACCAGCTCGTCCGGGCGGGCACCGTCGAGCCGGTAGCGGGCCGGATCGGGTCGTCGGCCGGCATACAGCCGCACCAGGGTGGGCAGGTCGGTGGTCAGGGTGGCCGCCGGCCGGTCCGGTACGGCGGTCCCCAGGGTGAGGTCACGGCCGGCGATCCGGGCCTGGACCAGTGGCGTGGACCGGACCCGGCTGTAGGCGGCGAGCAGGGTGAGCGCACCGTCGGAGCCGGCACTGGCGTAGGCCCAGGGTTCGCCCAGCGCCGCCCGGACGTCCCCGCCGTGCACCCACTCGCCCAGGGCCACCGCGTCCAGCCGGCCCTCGGCAGCCAGGATCGCCCGCGCGGCCGGCTCGTAGCTGGCCTCCAGTTCGGC